>NZ_BAUW01000016.1 GCF_000517385.1 Mesobacillus boroniphilus JCM 21738
ATCCAGGAACAAAAAGCGCAAGCGCCTTGTTCAGCCCCGACAAGCGTTGGAGGGCCGACCAGTGAAGTCGCTCTTTGACTTCATTGGGCGGACCGAAGCGTCTCGAGGGGCTAGGCGCTGGAGCTAGACACTAATCTAAGTGGATAAATCTATACTTTCTTATCCAGGAACAAAAAGCGCAAGCGCCTTGTTCAGCCCCGACAAGCGTTGCCTGCTTAAACGCTAAATCATGTGCAACGAAGGGCTTTAGAAAAAAAAAAAGGAAACCCGGAGGCTTCCTAATAATTCATTAACATCTTTTTTTCCAGCTGGCTCGTATATAGACTATGGTAAAAACCTTTTTGTTCCAGCAATTCGTCATGGCTGCCTTTTTCAATAATCTCCCCATCTTCGATGACGATAATCTGGTCTGCGCTTTTAATCGTATTCAACCGATGGGCGATGATGAAGCTTGTTCTTCCCTTCAGCAGATGCTGGAGGGCTGCCTGGATTTTAAGTTCTGTAATCGTATCAATATTGCTTGTTGCTTCATCAAGAATCAAGATTGACGGATCAGCGAGAATTGCCCTTGCGATGGACAAGAGTTGCTTTTGTCCCTGGCTAATGCCTGTATCATCCTGGCTCAACACGGTATCATAGCCTTCTGGCAAGCGTTGGATAAAGGAATGAGCATTCGCTGCCTTTGCAGCCTGCTCTACTTCCTCATCTGTTGCGTCCAGCCTGCCGTAGCGGATGTTTTCCTTTATGCTGCCCTGGAAGAGGAAGGATTCCTGAAGGACAAATCCCATTTGTGTCCGCAAGCTTTCACGGGTAATTTTTTTGCTGTCATATCCATCAATTAAAATCTTGCCTTTGTCGGGTTCATAAAAGCGTAAAATTAAGTTGATGATCGTGGACTTGCCGGCTCCTGTCGGTCCAACCAATGCAACACTCTCACCCGCTTCAGCATTAAAATTCAAATCAGCTACGGTATCTCCGCCTTTCATATGAAAAAGAAACATCCTTGAACTCGACCTTTCCATTGATATACCGAAGTGGAGCAGCTTCTTTCTCATCGACCGCTTCTTCTTCTGTATCTATGATATCAAAAACCCTATCTGCTCCTGCGACTGCAGAAAGTAATGTATTAAACTGGTTCGACAGGTCATTAAGAGGTCTTGTGAACTGCCTGGAGTACTCAGTGAAAATGACGATTGTCCCAATCGATACGTACCCTTGAAGCGCAAAGTAGCCGCCAACTGCCGTCACAATGGTGAAGCTCAGGTTATTGAGCATATTCATCAATTTCGGGATGAACCCCGTAAAGGTCTGGGCCCAATAACCGGACTCTTTCAGCTTCTTATTTTTAATGCGAAACTCTTCAATAACTTTCGGTTCCTGTGAGAAGGATTTAATAATCTTCTGGCCAGAAATCGTTTCTTCAATGTATCCATTCATTTCACCAAGCCGGCGCTGCTGTTCTTTATACAGCCTCCCTGTCCGGCTTGTGATCCACTTCATCCCCATGAACATCAGCGGCACAATGATCATCGTGACAAGTGCGAGCAACGGACTCAGCCAGACCATGACAGCAAGAGTTCCCACCAGTGTAAGCACGCTTGAAAAAATCTGGATGACGGAAGAATTCAGCGTTGCGCTGACATTCTCAATATCATTAGTTACCCTGCTCATCAATTCGCCATGCTGCCGTTTGTTGAAGAAATCAATCGACAGTCTATGGAAATGTGCAAAAAGCTGTTTCCTCATTGTATAGACTGTTTTCTGGGCAATCCCGATCATCCAGTAGCTCTGGAGCCATAAGGTTAAAGAGTGCAGCCCATAAACTACGCCAAGACCGACTAACAGCCAGATGAATCCATCAGTGGACTCTGCCGCAAAATACTCATCAATTCCCCAACCAATCAGGAATGGTCCCAAAAGGGCCAGGGCAGAACTTGCCACTACCATCAATAGGACAAGGATCAGCAGGCTCCGCTGGTCTGCTAGATATGCCCATATTCTCCTGACCGTCGGAACAATTCCCCTCGCAGTATTACTTTTTTTGTCAGTCTTACTTTCTTTTTGTTTTTTTAACACTCTGCCTTCACCTCCCCGAATTGGGACTCGTATATAGCCTGATACAGGGAAGAATGCTTCAGCAGATAATCATGGTCTCCGGATCCAATTAAGGAACCATCTTCAAGCAGCAAGATTTTATCTGCTTCCTTAGCAGTGCTTATTTTTTGGGTAATGATCATTGTTGTGCATTTGTATTTGCTTATCGAATCCAACAGCTTTGCTTCCGTTTTTAAATCAAGCGCACTCGTGCTGTCATCAAGCAGCAGGATTCTGGGATTTTTGATTAGAGCCCTCGCAATTGACAGTCGTTGTTTCTGACCGCCCGACAAATTGACGCCTTTTTGCCCCAGAAGTGTATCATACCGGTCTGGAAGTTTTTCGATTGTTTCATGTATTTGGGCATGAGATGCGGCCTTAACCATTTCCTCATAGGCCGCATTCTCTTTACCCCATGCCAGATTATCCTTGATTGAACCTGTGAACAGTAAATCCTCCTGGGGAACGTAGCCAATCCCATCTCTAAGACTTTTAAGTTTATAGTCCTTGATACTTCGGCCGTCGATTCGGATTTCCCCGCTGGTAACATCATATAACCGGAGAATAAGCTGAAACATCGATGTTTTTCCGGCACCAGTAGCCCCCAGTACAGCTACGGTTTCACCGGGGGTAATGGAGAAGGATAGATTTTGGAGGATTGGGATATTGGTGTTCGGAAACTGGAATGATACCTTGTCAAATTCAATTTCCCCATTGGTAACCCCATACTCTTTACTGCTTTCTATTGTATCTTCCAGATCGATTTCCTCATTCAGCACATCTGTCACACGCTCAGCAGAAGCCCGGGCACGGGAAAACACCATGATAATCCATGAAAACATCGAAAATGCAGTGGTGATTCTGGCTGCATAATTGACAATCGCAACCACTTCACCGACCGAGACAGCTCCAGTCTGGACTTCTATTTTTCCGAACCAAAGGACAGCGATTACACTCAGATTCATGAAAATGAGCAGGACTGGTATCGTTACCTCGGTGACCCTTAAAGCATACACCGTTTTATCCTTGAGATTATTGTTCGTATTTTCAAATCTTGTACCTTCGTAGCCTCCTCTGGCAAATGCTTGATCAGCCTCATGCCGACGAGATTCTCCCTCATGACTCCGTTCACTTCGTCGAGACGTTTTTGGACACTTTTAAATAAGCCTGCCGCCTTTGTCATGATCCAGATCAGGAAAATCAAAAGAGGCGGAATAATGATGACAAATGCAAGCGACAATTTCACATTGACGAGCATTGCCATAATGATTCCCCCGATGACCAACAATGGAGCGCGCAGTGCAATCCTCAAACTCATAAAAAATGTATTTTGCAGCTGTGTCACATCATTGGTGATCCTTGTGATTAAAGAAGATGATGGAAAGCTGCTGAAGTTTGTGAATGAAAAAGCCTGGACCTTGGCAAACAGTTTCTCGCGCAAATCATAGCCAAAGCTTTGGCCTGCATGCGCAGCGATAAATGAATTCGTGATTCCGGAAGCAAATGCCAGAAATGAAATCCCGAGCATTATTCCGCCTAATTTGATGACAGTATCCAGGTCCCTGGCGACAATTCCATCATCGATGATCTTAGCCATCAGCAACGGCTGCACAAGTTCAACAGCCAGTTCGACGAGCATCAAGCTCAGCGCGGCCGCAATCGGGATGCGATATGGTTTTACAAATGAAAATATACTCATGAAGATAAGACCCCCGTTGAAACCATCTTGATTATTTCGTCTTACGAATTTTATATTTATTATCATACCTCTTTTGGTGAATTTTTTGAATTGAAAGAGAATAATTTATTTTGCATTTGGATTACTAAATGTTATTTTGGCAGCACAATTTATTCTAAAACTAAAAAAGCGGCACCGTTTATTAAGACGATGCTGCTCTAAGTATATTTTCCTATTAAGAGTTTTGTACCAGATGATCTTTCAACTGATCCCTCAGTGCACGTTTCAGGAATTTACCGACTGAGGTCTTTGGAATCTCCTCCATGAATATAACATCTTCCGGCAGCCACCACTTGGCGAACTGCGGGGCGATGAAGTCGAGCAGTTCCTGCTTATCGAGTTTATCCTTATATTGCTCTTTCAGAACGACACAGGCAATCGGGCGCTCTTGCCACTGCTCGTGTGGCACAGCGACGACACTTGCTTCGAAGACAGCCTCGTGAGCCATGAGGGCATTCTCAAGATCGACTGATGAAATCCATTCGCCTCCGCTCTTGATTAGATCCTTCGTACGGTCGACCAGCTTGATGACACCTTCTTCATCAACAGTGGCCACATCCCCAGTGTATAGCCAGCCATCGCGGAATGCATCTGCTGAACGCTCATCCTTATAATATTCATCGGCAATCCATGGTCCGCGAAGCAGCAGTTCTCCCATTTCCTCGCCATCCCACTTCACTTCACCATTTCCGCCGACGACCTTCATTTCCAGTCCTGGTACAAGAAGTCCTTGCTTGGAGCGGATGTCTAAAATTTCATTTTCGTCCAATCCAACCTGGTAGCTCTTCAGACGTGAAACCGTTGCCAGCGGAGTGGTCTCCGTCATGCCGTACGCATGCAGGAATGGAATTTTGTATTTTGTTTCGAATGCTTTGATCATGCCGCGCGGCGCTGCAGAACCGCCACATACAATCGATCTCAAAGAAGATGTATCATAGCTTCCTTTTTCAAGCTCATTCAGCAGGCCGAGCCAAATTGTCGGCACCCCTGCAGTGAAGGTGACTTTTTCCTGCTCAATAAGATCTGCAAGCAGCTTGGGAGTGAACAGCGGTCCCGGCAGTACCTGGGTCGAGCCGAACCATGTCGCAGCGAATGGCAGACCCCAGGCATTGGCATGGAACATCGGGACCACAGGCAATACCACATCGGTTTCCGATAACGCTGCAGTGTCGGCCAATCCAAACGCGAAGCTATGGAGGACAATGCCTCTGTGGGAATAAACAACTCCCTTAGGATTGCCGGTTGTTGCCGATGTATAGCACATACCTGCTGGATCATTTTCATCGATGTCTTTCACGAATTCAAATTCCGGACTAGCCTCGCGAAGAAGTTCCTCATAAGAATAGACTGGCTCCAATGTTGTTTCCGGCAGTTCGTCTTTGTCGGTCATGATGATGTATGCCTCTACCGTTTTAAATTGATCCTTGCTGCGCTCAATCAGCGGCACCAGATCCTCATCAACAAGCAGCACCTTATCTTCTGCATGATTGATAATGTAAGAGACATGATCAGGTGACAGGCGGATGTTGATTGTATGGAGCACTGCCCCCATGCCTGGAGCGGCAAAATAGACTTCAAGATGGCGATGGTGATTCCAGGCAAATGTGCCAACCCGGTCTCCCTTTTCCACACCAAGCTTTTCAAGTGCGCTGGCAAGCCTGCGGGTCCTCTCGCCAATTTCCCTGTAAGTGAATCGGTGAATACCTGACAGTGTCCGAGACACCACCTGCTTTTTCGGGAAAAACTTTTCTGCTCTCTCCAATAGCGATCCTACTGTCAATGGAACATTCATCATACCGACATTTCCCCTTCCGCTTTATTAAATAAGTATTTTCCTCTTTTATGTGTATGTGCCGCTTTTTACATTTAGCCAATCTCTTAAAATCTCTTCTCTCTGTTCTCCTTTTTCGGAGGTGCTGCTCCCTCTTGTGATGGCAAATCTCCGTGCATTTTGATTTGGCCTTCTGGCATTACAAAATTCTTTTCTCTCCAGTATGGGTAGTGGGCCAGTTCTCCCGCCTCAAGTACTGGTGTGAGGCAGCAGTCGACTGTCATGCCAAAATTCGCCCATTCTGAGAGCGACTTGCTTTTAAAAAGATTAACAAGCTCAAGATAAACAGGATTTGTGTTTTCTGGTTTGGAATAATGCGCTGACAGCCAATCCTCCCGGCCGACAGCTTTGCAAAAATTGCGCCAGAACTTTGGCTCAAGAGCTCCAAGGCTGACAAATCGGCCGTCCATCGTTTCGTACAGGCCATATCCAATTACGGTGCCGTTCAAAACGGAAACGCCATTTTGGTAACCTGTTTCTTTTTCAATCAGGACATGGTATGCCATCAATGATGCCATACTGTCAGCAAGGGAAATGCAGTGATAGCTGCCCTCCCCGGTTTTTCCACGGGCTACAAGTGCGGCTAGGATTCGCTCACTGGCCGCCATCCCTCCGATATAATCAGAAAAAGTATGGGATGGATGTACCGGCCTTCCTGTACTGTCCTTCATCTGGGCAAGTGCACCGCTTAAGCTCATATAATTCAGGTCATGACTTCCAAGTTTGCTCATTTCTCCATTTTTTCCGTATCCAGTGACCGAACAATAGACGATACCGCGGTTTATTTTCTTCACTGCTTTATATCCAAGTCCTAGCTTTTCCATCACTCCTGGCCTGAAGCTCTCAACCACCACATCCGCCCTGGCCAGCAGGTCAAGGGTCAGCATCTTTCCTTCTGGCTGCTTCAGGTTGATGACAAGACTCTTTTTTCCGCGGTTATGTGCTTTGAATACATAACCGTTCCCTGTGTTCCTTGCCGGGTCTCCCTCCGGCGCTTCGATTTTAATCACCTCAGCACCAAGCTCAGCCAGCCTGAGAGTCGCAAAAGGTCCTGGGATGTAATTGGTGAAGTCTACTATTCTAATACCGTCCAACATGGTAAAAGACCCTTTCCATTACGTCGGCTGCCCTTTTGAAAACAATTCTTCCATT
This sequence comes from Mesobacillus boroniphilus JCM 21738, assembly GCF_000517385.1. Lineage (GTDB taxonomy): Bacteria > Bacillota > Bacilli > Bacillales > Cytobacillaceae > Mesobacillus > Mesobacillus boroniphilus. The sequence continues at coordinate 6,816 of NZ_BAUW01000016.1, forward strand.
TGCTTTCTTAGCATGAATTTTTGAATTTTTCCGCTCGCGTTCCTAGGGAGTGCATCCACAAAGAGGTATTTCCGCGGGCGTTTGTAATTTGCCAGGCTGTCACTGTTTTTGCACCATTCATCCAATTCCTCTTCTGTTACCTGTGAATCTTTTTTCACGACAAAAGCCGTTACCGATTCACCCCAGCGGTCATCCGGCTGGCCGACAATCGCGACGTCAAGTACACCTTCATGGGCATGAAGAACATCTTCTACCTCACGAGGATAGATGTTTTCGCCGCCGCTGATAATCATATCATCCACCCTGTCTTTGACCCATAAATAACCCTCTTCATCCAGGTAGCCAATATCCCCAGAATGGTACCAGCCTTTATGCATCGCTTTTTCAGAGGCCTCTTCACGGTTGAAGTAGCCTGACATCATGCATGGTCCCTGGACGATGATTTCACCGCTTTCGCCTGGCGGAAGGATGTCATCCGGATCGGAAGGACCATCCTCATTCGGGCGGACAATCCTGATTTCATGGTTAAGGCAAGCCTGGCCAGCAGCTCCTGCTTTTGTCAACTGGTCATCCTCAGACAGAAAGGTGATAGCAGGGCCCATTTCCGTCATTCCATATGCCTGGACTAGCTTGATGCCAAGTTTGTCATGGCAGGCGCGGACAAGTGAAGGCGCCATCGGGGCAGCTCCGTAAAGACCCAGCTTCAGGCTTTGGATATTATAGTCTGATAGATTCTCCTGCAAAAGCATATTCCACATCGTTGGCGCGGCAAAGAACTTCGTGATTTTTTCCGAATCAATCAGCTCAAGCACTTTCTTTGGCGCAAATTGATGAAGGATGACATTGCTGCCGCCCACATGGATCCTCGGAAGGAATGCGCAATGGAGTTCGGCGCAATGGAACATTGGCGCGGTTACGAGGCCAACATCATTTGCACCCAGTTTGGTTGAACCGACTACAATCAGGCTCTGCTCGACCATATTGCGGTGCTTGTGCATAACGCCTTTTGGCCTGCCAGTTGTCCCGCTAGTGTACATAATCGCATACAGGTCATTTTCGTCCACCTCGATCTCAACAGGCCGAGTTTCCGCAGCTTCGACTTTTTCATGGTAGCTTTTTGCGTATTCTGGTGTATCTCCATCAATGTACCAGAAAGCGATATGCGGGAACCGCTTTTCAATAGCCGCAATGACTGGCTCCACCGCCTTTTCAAAAAGAACAACCTTAGGCTCGGCATCGCTCAAAATAAAAGCGACCTCCTCCCCCATCAGCCGGAAATTGATTGGATTAAAGACAGCTCCGATTTTCGCACAGGCGAAAAACGCAGTACCCAGCTCCTCAGTATTGAACGTGAACGTAGAAACTCTGTCGCCCTTCTTCACTCCTTCAGCAAGGAGCGCGTTGGCAAGCCTGTTCACTTCATCATTCCATTCACTATAAGTAAAGCGAACATTTTTGCGGACATCATAGAGGGCTTCCTTGTTCGGAAACTTCATTACCGTCAGATCGAATATCTTGCCAATCGTCGTGCTCATTTGCATTCCTCCTAATTAAATGTCGACTTTATGCTTTACAGAGTAGCTTTATATAGTAGTCCCATAGGTGACCTGTTTCTTTCGCTTTTGGAATTCCCGTGCGCCAATAGGAAATTCTTAATCCAGACGTTCAATAATAGTGGCGTTTGCCATGCCGTGTCCTTCACACATCGTCTGCAGGCCGTAGCGTCCGCCGGTCCGTTCGAGTTCGTGCATCATCGAAATCATCAGGCGGGCGCCGCTCGCTCCAAGTGGGTGGCCAAGCGCGATTGCCCCGCCATTTGGATTGAGTTTTGCAGGATCTGCTCCCGTTTCCTTCAGCCATGCCATCGGTACAGGTGCGAATGCTTCGTTCACCTCGAAAACATCGATATCCTCCAGCTTCAAGCCGGATTTTTTGAGGATTTTTTCCGTTGCGGGAATCGGCCCTGTCAGCATCAGCGTCGGATCCGAACCTACCACAACCCTGGTGTGAACCTTAAAGCGCGGTTTCAAACCTAACTCCTCGGCTTTTTCACGGCTCATCAAAAGCAGTACTCCGGCACCGTCACTGATCTGGCTCGAGTTGCCGGCATGGATGACACCATCCTCTTTAAAGACCGTTTTCAGGCCCGCCAAAACTTCAGGTGTCGTTCCTTCGCGAGGTCCTGAATCCTCGGTCATCAAAATTGTTTCACCATTTTCGAGGGTGATTTCGAGCGGCATGATTTCTTTCTTAAAATAACCTTCGGCCTGTGCTTTAAAGCACGACGGTGGCTTTCAGCAGAGAATTCATCAAGCTCGCGGCGGGTAAAACCGTATTTCTCCGCAATCCGTTCTGCGGATAGTCCTTGATGGATCATCTCGTATTGTTCTCGTAATTTATGACTAAAAGGGTTAGCTTCCTGGTAATTGGAGCCCATAGGAGTCCGTGTCATATTCTCAACCCCGCCGGCAATGACGACAGCCATGTCCCCCGCAAGGATCGCCTGAGCGGCAAAATGGACAGCCTGCTGGCTTGACCCGCATTGACGGTCAATTGTTGTTCCTGGTACTTCAATCGGGAAACCAGCTGTCAACGCCGCTACCCTGGCAATATCCCCGGCTTGTTCTCCTGATTGTGTTACACATCCGAGGATGACATCTTCAACAAGTCCTGCATCGATACCAGCGCGCTCCACAACCTCTTTCAGAACTCCCGCGGCCAGCTCATCCGGCCTGATATCCTTCAACAATCCTTTTCTTCTGCCAACAGGAGTCCTGACGGCTTCGACGATTACAACTTCACGCATGCTTCATCTTCCTTTCTGTTGATCAAATCTATGTTTACAATCCCAAGTTTTTAGCAATGATGGTTTTCATGATTTCGTTCGTTCCTGCATAGATGCTGGCAACCGGGATATCACGGAATCTCCTCGCAATCTCGTATTCTTCCATATATCCATAACCTCCATGGAGCTGCATACATTCCCCGGCGATTCTCTTTGCGCTGTCGGTGAGTTTCCACTTTGCCATCGATACTTTTGTGACAACATCCTTGCCTTCGATATGCTCGGCAATCAGCTGGTCAAGGAATGCCCTTCCCATTTCGATTTCTGTCGCCATCTCGACAATCTTGAATTGCGTATTCTGGAACTTGCTGACCGGCTTGCCAAATGCTTCGCGGCTTTTTACGTATTCAATGGTTTGTTTCAGCATGACCTCGGACGCTGTCTGTGCGGCAATAGCAACAAGCAATCGTTCCTGCTGGAGCTTTTCCATTAAGTAGAGGAAGCCCTTACCTTCTTCTCCAAGCAAATTCTCTTTAGGTACACAGCAATCTTCGAAGATTAGTTCAGCCGTATCCTGGCAATGCAGCCCTACCTTATTCAACTTTCTTCCACGTGAAAAACCCGGTGCATCCCGCTCAACGACAAGCAAGCTGACCCCTTTATGCTTCGGGTTCGCTTTTGGATCTGTTTTACAGGCTACGACAATCAAATCAGATTGAATTCCATTTGTGATGAATGTTTTTTGCCCATTTAAAATATAGTGGTCGCCATCAAGGATTGCTGTTGTCTGGATGTTCGCCAGATCCGAACCCGTTCCAGGCTCTGTCATCGCAATCGCGGTGATGATTTCACCTGTCGTACATTTTGGCAGCCAGCGTTTTTTCTGCTCCTTTGTCCCGTAAGCCGTGATATAAGGAACAACAATATCATTATGCAATCCTACACCAACCAGGCCTGAGCCTACCCGTTCGAGCTCTTCGTTGATGACAACGGCAAATCCCCAGTCGACCTCGCTGCCTCCATACTCCTCATCAATGTCCGGGCAAAGATAACCCTGCTCGCCCATCTTCTCCCAGAAGGACCGCGGTATCATTCGTTCTTCCTCCCACTGGTCGTAGAAAGGATATGCTTCCTTTTCTAAAAACTTCCTAAGTGATCTGCGGAAAATTTCATGGTCATCTGTTAAATAAGGGTGTTTCATTTTTGTATCTCCCTTTTCTCTCAAACTATTAAAGCTTCACTTCATTCAGTTTCTGGCGAAGCTGGTATTTTAGTATTTTTCCAGACGCATTCCTTGGCAATGCCTCTTCGATAAAGATCCTCCTCGGAACTTTATAGCCAGCAAGTTTTTGGCGGCAAAACCTTTAAGTTCCTGCTCATCAACGACTGCATTTTGCTTTGGCACGATGACTGCGCAGACGGCTTCTCCCCAGACTTCATCCGGCAGGCCGATGATTGCTGCCTCCAGAACAGCAGGATGTTCATAAAGAACTTCCTCTACTTCAATGGAGTACACATTTTCCCCGCCGGAAATGATCATGTCTTTTTTCCGGTCGACCAGTGTGATATAGCCGTTTTCATCGACGGTTGCCAGGTCACCGGTATACAGCCAGCCGTCTTTGATTGTTTTTGCCGTTTCTTCCGGCATCTTATAGTATCCCTTCATGATGGACTCACCTTTGATAATGAACTCTCCGACTGCACCAGGCTTTATATCCTTGCCTTCTTCGTCCACCACTCTCGCTTCAGTCAGGAACGCGGCCTTGCCTCCTTTTCCAAGATGATGTTTATGACCTTCAGGACCAAGCAGGATGCCGCCAGGACCAGCTTCAGTCAAGCCGCAAAGATTATAGAATTGGTCTGTCCTGAAAAGCTCCATGCTCTTCCGGACAAGTTCTGGAGCCATTGGTGCAGCACCATAGCCGCATCTTTTAATCGAAGAAAGATCGTAATCAGAGGCATTCGGCACCTGCAGCATAAAATTGTACATCGCCGGCACTCCAAAGAAGTGGGTGATTTTATGTTGTTGGATTGCTTGAAGCGTTGTAACCGGATGAAAATCCCGATGGATGATATGAGTGGCCCCAAGGACGACGCCCGAAACCAGGAATAGATTTAGCTGTGCCGAATGGAACAGCGGGGCGATATGGAGGATTCTTTCCTCCTGGTTGATGCCCATGCTGATCATCATCGTCAGGCCGACATTGAATACTCGTTTATGGTCAAACAAGGCTCCCTTTGGCCTGCCCGTCGTCCCGGAGGTATACAAGATTTCAAGGTCATCATCATCGCTGACTTCGATTTGTGGATCAGTGACATGATCGGAAAGAACATGATTCAATGAATGATGTCCAACGACTTTAGGGATTCCAGTCGTGATGACATGTGCTGCATTTGTTCCTTTACGTGCTGAAGTAATGGTATCCTCAAACTCATCATCGCAAATCACCAGCACAGTGCCGGACTGTTCGAGTATGTAATGGACCTCGGATGATGTCAGGCGGAAATTCACCGGCACGATTACTGCACCGATTTTAGCTCCTGCAAAAAAAGCAAACACAAACTGATCGGAGTTCTTCATCATTAAAGCAATTCTCTCGCCTTTGCTAATTCCCAGGCTGAGCAGTCCACGGGCAAGTTTGTTCACTTCCTCATTAAATTGCTTATACGTATAGCTTCTGCCTTCACATTCGATTGCCAGCTTCTCCGGTGTTTTCCTTGCATTTTGCGCTAAATATGACCCGATATCCATACACAGCTTCCCCTTCGCTTAAATTTGAAAACGCATTCATCTTTTTACATGCAATAATTATGCCAATTTTCCGAAAACAGAAAATGCAATTAAACCAAGTACAGATCATTGATCGTGTTTAACATAGTGTCCGGAAATTGGACACCTTGTTTGGACACTCTGATGGGCACTGCTCTATTCTGTTCCAGACAAACAACCGGTGAGAGGAAATTAACTCATATCTAGTTTTAATTAGTGGATTTTGAAAATTTATTGATTGAAGTTCTGAATTTATAGTTGATATCCAAATTTAATTGGTTGTTGTTCACCACATTAAGGGCGGAGTTCACAGTTTTATTGGCGATATTTTAACTTTATTGGCGGAGTTCACAACTTTATTGGCGATAATTTGATTTTATTGGCGATTTTCAGGATTTATTGGCGAACTGGAAAAAACCACGTGTTTTTTCCAGTTCGAACCTACACGCTCAGCTGGTATTTCTTTAATTTTTCATAAAGGCCTGAACGGCTGATGCCTAGCAGTCTTGCTGCCTTTGCTTTGTTTCCGTTTGCCTGGGCAAGGGCTTTTCTGATGGCTCCGAGCTCGGCATCCTCGGCAAGGCTGATTTGTTCTAGGACTGGGCTGGATAGTTGCGAGATCAAGTAGTCCGGCAGGTCCTCAGCCTGTATTTTTCCATGCTCGGCAAAGGTCATCGCTCGTTCGAGGACATTCCGCAATTCCCGGACATTGCCAGGCCACCCGTACTGCAGTAGTGTCGCCTTTGCCTGTGATGAGATACCGGTGATGCTTGTTCCCAGCATCGAATTCAATTCTTTCATTAAACCAGTGATCAAATACTCGACATCCTGCACGCGTTCCCTTAGCGGCGGGATGTTCAACGATATGACGTTCAGGCGATAGTAAAGGTCCTCCCTGAACTCTCCCTGCTTTACCATCTCTTCCAGGTTGCGGTTTGTTGCCGCGATAATGCGGACATCGACCTTCACCCGGACATTTCCTCCTACTCTGTAAAACTCCCGCTCCTGCAGGACTCTCAGCAGTTTTGCCTGGAGGGAGAGTGACATATCACCGATTTCATCGAGGAAAAGTGTCCCGCCATTCGCCAGGTCAAACTTGCCGATTTTGCCGCGCTGCTTTGCCCCCGTAAAGGCACCTTCTTCATATCCGAAAAACTCGGATTCGAGCAGGTCTTCCGGGATTGCGGCACAATTGACAACGACAAACTTGCCATCGCTCCGGGCACTGCTGTTGTGGATGGCATGCGCGAACAATTCCTTCCCTGTCCCGCTTTCTCCCCTGACCAGGACAGTGGATCTTCCCTTCGCTGCTTTGGCGGCACTTTTCTTTAATTTTTCCATATAAGGGTCTTGGCTGAATATATGATCCCAGGTGAATCTGGCCGACTCTGATTTCTGCAGCTGCTGATGGTAAAAGCTAGCCTTGTTCTCGGCTTTTTGAAGTCTCTTGAACAGCTCGCTGACCTCATTCAATTGGCGGAACATCACTTTTCCAATCGCTCCGATTACCTTGCCATCCTTCTTGATTGGAATTCGATGGACTATATATCTAATTCCATTCATCTCGTTAAAATCGCTGACTTCCGCCATTTCCGAGCTAAATACATTGCCAAGCTTCAGCTGCGGAAGTACTTGCTCAACTGGTTTGTATAAAACTTCTGTTTTTTCCAGGTCGAACAATTCGAGCAGCGGCGGGCTGACCATCGTAATCATGTTCTTTTCGTCGGTCATCAGGATCCCATCATACGCATGCTCGAGCGTCGTCTCGATTGTCAGCTTCAGCTTTTTGACCGTTTCCAGTTCTTCTGCCATTTTTTCAAATTCGGAAATATCCTGGAACAATAGGATTTTTCCTTTTTCATGATTCACTGTTTCATAGGAAGAGATATGAAGAATAGATTTGAATTTTTCATAATGATGATGCGTATGACCTTCTTTCAGCAAGCCAGGAAAAATATCGTCAAGCTCCCTGGACATTATTGAATCAACAGACCGGCCGCTGATTTTGGCAAAAGCTTCATTTGCATAAACCACCTGCATCTTGCCGTCAGTCATGAGTACCCCGATATTGGAATGCTGCAGGATTGTTTCCAGCTGGTCCTTGAGTGTATTGGCAGATTTCAAGAGAGCGCCCACCATGTCTGTCTTGGTCAGTAAGCCGATGACTTTGTTTCGCTCATCCAGCACAACTCCGGTGCCAACCTTGCTCGTTTTTACAATTTGCTCGATTTCCCTGTAAGGGGTATCAATACGGATTGACCTTGCTTGCTTCTTTATGTATAGCTGGATTGGAGCATCCAGCGGACTGCCATCGAGGATCATCTGATAAAGCCCGCTCCGGGTAAAAACACCCTGCAAATTCTGTTCGGCATCTGTCACCGGCAGCAGATTCCACTTCTTCTTTTTAAAAATTTCAAGCGCCTCTCGCAATGTTGTTTCATCCGTGATTTTACAGTCGACAGGAGTCACAATATCCTTGAATTCAATCAATCATTTCCCTCCTCCAATTGATAGATTTCTGAATATTATAACTTCAATTATAAAGCACCGTTAGACAAAGGTACACTTTGGACGTTAAAAAACCTGCTCCCCAATGAGGAGCAGGCTCTGAGTTGAGTAATAGTTGATCAATATATAAGTATTTGTCCAAAAACTTATTTTGGCTGCATCCTGATGGCTCCATCCAGGCGGATTGTTTCGCCATTCAGCATAGGGTTGGTCAGAATGCTTTCAGCAAGTTGGGCATATTCCTCAGGATAACCAAGCCGCTGCGGGAATGGCACCATTTTACCAAGTGAGTCCCTTGCTTCTTCAGGCAGCGAATCGAACATTGGCGTATGGAAAAGTCCTGGTGCAACTGTCATGACACGGATACCATAAGCAGCAAGCTCCCTTGCAATCGGCAGTGTCATCCCGACCACTCCGCCTTTTGAAGCACTGTAGGCGGCCTGCCCGATCTGCCCGTCATACGCAGCAACAGATGCAGTATTAATGATGACACCCCGCTCACCAAGTTCATTCGCTTCGTTTTTAGACATCTGCTCTGAAGCTAGCCTGATGACATTGAAGGTTCCGATCAAGTTGATGGAGATTACTTTTGAAAACATGTCCAGGGAATGTACACCTTTTCTAGATAACAGCTTGCCCGCAACCCCAATCCCAGCACAGTTAACAACCGTATTAATTGATCCGAATGTTTCAATCGCTTTGTTGATTGCATTTGATACTTCTTCCTCACTCGTTACATCTGTTTTGATAAAAACTGCTTGTTCCCCAAGTTCTTTGACGAGAGCATCACCGCGTTCCACTGACAAATCAAGTATCGCAGCCTTTCCCCTTTGCTCCACAATTCTTCTGACAGTCGCTTCCCCCAACCCAGACGCTCCGCCTGTAACAATCGCTCTTACTTCACTCATTTTCATTATGTTTGACCTCCACTTTTTTATAAAATTGTTAGTTTTATATAAAGCAAGAATCGTGCCAATGCATTTCAAAGGAAAATACACGGCTTGTTAGCAGCAACTGTCCAAAATCAGGACAGTTTTTGCAGGAAATGAACACTTTTAGATTTTTGAGCTTTCTGTAATCCTTGATTTTTATTATTGATAATCCCAAGGGTTGGCTTTTTACTCGTTGACATGGATGTAATCCCGTTCGAGCAAAAGCAGAGGCCCTGCTTTGCCCCAAATGAATGCAGAAGATGAAAAAGGGTAAAAGCAAAATCGTTTTAATACCATTTGAATGAAATTTAACCAGTTGCATCCACTCTAATAACAGCAGGTGACTGACAGCATATAAAAATGCAGAGCCGAAGCCCTGCATCTCTATCAATATTAAACTGCGTTCCGTTTCATCTTGTTTCTCAGAATCAATTCCTCAAGCGCTCCTGAACCGAAGATCACGCCGGAAACGATGAATATCAGTCCCAATAGGTGAGATGAAGTAATATGCTCCCCGAGGAAGATGGCTGCGAACATGATTGACAGGAATGTATTCAAATTCAAGAAAATGGATGCTTCCGCTGGTCCCGCCTTGCCGATTGCATAATTGTAGAGCATATGCCCTACTGCCGTGGCGAAGATTGCTGAAGCGAAAAACACGCTCCATACCCCAATCGAAGCACTTCCTAAGCTTGTTAATCCACTTGGCTCTTTCCACAGTCCGATGAAAAACATAAGGATAGAACCGAAGATCAGCATATATCCCGTTAACAGACGGGGATCGAGAGTTTTCGCTGCTTTGGAGATAATGATGAAACTGATTGCCTGTGAGAGAATGGAAAGAAATACATAAAAGTCGCCAATCGACATGCCTGAGAATCCAGCACTTCCTGCCATCACAGTCAATGAGACGCCAATCCCTCCGAAAATAAAACCAATTGTCCTTACAAATGTCAGCCGTTTACCCAGAAATAAAATCGCCATCAAAGCAGTCAGCAATGGCCCCATACCGAGGATCAGTCCACCGTTAACAGCGGATGTCACTTTTAAACCAATGCCAAGGAATAAATGGTGGCCAGTGACATTCAGGATTGCCCCGCCTAATATATATTTCCACTCCTGCCTGGATGGCAACCGGACTTTTTTTAAGAAAAATAGAATGATAAACACCGAGACTCCAGCCGTGAGAACGCGGAGCGAAGTGATGGTGATTGGAGGAAAATTCCCTACTATAATCTTTAGGGCCGTTACATTCAATCCCCATAAAACATGACCCCTGTAAGGATTAAATAGATTTTAAGATTTTTCATGATGTTTCCTTCTTTCATTTAAACGGTTAAAGCATAACTACCATTCTACTCCTTTTTTATAAAAGGACAAGAGAAAGGAATACCAATTATTTACCACCAAGAATAATAAGTACCAAAAATAAAGGAGAAATGTATCATAGACTGCTAGGTTAAAAGAACGGTTTGTTATAAAATCCTTCAAAAACCGACAAAAAGAGGTTTAAAAACCAGAATACTATTTTGGAAAGATACAATACCGCTTTGAAGGGAGGTGAAAGAATGCACTTCCGACAACTGATCATTACTGGCTTTATTGTGGGTGCAGCTATGTTGATACCTGACCTCGCTTTTGCTGAAAAAGGGGCAAATGCCGGAAATCCTCAAAAGCCTGTGACGGCTGAACAAGTTACTCTGCCAGATAAGGCTGAGAATGCACAGACTTCTGGAAAAACTCCAGGAGAGCCTGCTGTCAAAAACCAGCCAGTGCAGAAACCAGTCGTTCAAAAACCGGCTCAGGCAAAACAGAAAGATAAACCTGCTGATGCAGGGAAATCAAATAAGAAAGCTCAATCATTCAAGAAAAATGAGAAAGCTGCCCTGCCTCAAAAGGCAAAGGCATTGATCAACGATAAGTCAAAACAGGTAAAACATAAAACAATGCATAGCAATAAACAAAGCAATAAAGATGCTTTACAATCCATACATAATAAGGGGCATCACGTAAAAGAAACGCAGCGTAGATCACCTGGGTTAAAGGAAAAGGTTGAGCCATCCAAGGAATCAGCAGTGACCCCGTCATTTGTTAAAGTTACAGCAAAGACGGCAAGCAAAGAAACGCCTCCAGTAAAAAATGATGGAAATGATTCATCCAAAAACGAGAGGTATCCTAAAGGTGACAACATTCCTAACCCTCCTTCACGCACGAAGGCTTCAGGGGGGCCGTCAAGTGACAGGACAAGTTATGGAAACGCGAGCACTTTCATTAACGATAAGTGGTTTGTTTGGGATGAATCATTTAATTTAAATCTCAAGCAGCCGTATACATCGCGAGTTGCTGTTTTTCAAAGCCAGTGGGTCAATGCCCCGCCATCACCGCCACCGCTCAAAGCTCCTGCTTTTTTACCGTATACCGATGCAATAGCCACGGATCACGTTAATTAAAAGGGAGCGAATTATTAAAATGAATAACTATATAAATGGAACAAAAGTTGTGAAGTCTTTAATGTTAGCTGGAGTATTGTCAATCGGGGTACTGACTGGAGGTCAATTCACTCAAGCTGCAGGACCTGAAAAAGTTAAGGTTGAACAATCTCACGCAGCGAAACCAGCAAAGGTTCAGTCTGCTAAAAAAACTGATGTAAAAGCAAAACCGGCTGTTCCAGCAAAGCCTGCTGCCAAGCCTCAAGTAAAGGCACCAAAAGCGGAAGCTAAGGAAAAAGAAAAAGCAGCGAAATCACAAGCTAGCACTCATGCAAGTGAAACTGCTGAAAAGCACGCAGCACCAAACGCGGCAGTTCATTCAACTGTTCAGCAAGCACCGGCTGAGGAAGTTCCAACTGAAGAAGTTGTTACTCAGGAGCCAGTTGTTGAAGATGTAGTTGAAGAGGTTGTTGAAGCAGAGCCAGTTGTAACTGATGACACTGAAAAAGATGCTGAATCAGAAGAAACTGCTGAGCTTGAAGAAAATGCAGCAACAAAACAAGAAGAAGAAGAAGCTGAACTCGACGCTGACACTGAAATGAAAAAGGAAGATGAAGAAGAATCTGATGAGGATTCTGAAGACATTGACCTTGATGCAGATGCAACTGTAAAAACTGAAGAATACGAAGAAAATGACTCTGATTCTGAAGACATCGATCTTGATACAGATGCAACAGTGAAAACTGAAGAAGAAGACGAAGAAGAAGAAGATACTGAAGAAGACGACACTGAAGAAAAAGTGAACACTTCTGCAGTAAACAAGGCTAATTCCAAAGCTTTCAACGCAAGTGAAACGGCTAAAGTGAATGCTAATGAAAATTCTGCTGTTGCTTTGTCTGTTGAAGCGACTGAAGAAGATGTGACTGAAGAAGATGTGACTGAAGAAGAAGTAGCTGAAGAAGACGTTACTGAGGAAGATGTGACTGAAGAAGACGTTACTGAAGAAGACGTAGCTGAAGAAGACGTAGCTGAAGAAGATGTTACTGAAGAAGACGTTACTGAAGAAGACGTTACTGAAGAAGAAACGGTATCTCCTTCTATTGCTAACAAAATGAAGTCTAAAGCTTTCAATGCAAGCGATGTTGCTAAAGAGAAAGCTAACGAAAACTCTGCTGTTGCTTTGTCTATTGAAGTTGCTGAAGAAGACGTTACTGAAGAAGACGTAGCTGAAGAAGACGTAGCTGAAGAAGATGTTACTGAAGAAGACGTTACTGAAGAAGACGTTACTGAAGAAGACGTTACTGAAGAAGAAACGGTATCTCCTTCTATTGCTAACAAAATGAAGTCTAAAGCTTTCAATGCAAGCGATGTTGCTAAAGAGAAAGCTAACGAAAACTCTGCTGTTGCTTTGTCTATTGAAGTTGCTGAAGATGAGGTTACTGAAGAAGAAGTGACTGAAGAAGAAGTGACTGAAGAAGAAGTGACTGAAGAAGAAACAAAAGTATCTCCTTCTATTGCCAACAAAATGAACTCTAAGGCTTTCAACGCTAGCGATGTTGCAAAAGAGAAAGCTAACGAAAACTCAGCTGTTGCTTTGTCTGTTGAAGTAACTGAAGAAGCTGCTACTGAGGAAACTGCTACTGAAGATGTAACTGAGGAAGCTGCTACTGAGGAAACTGCTACTGAAGAGGTAACTGAGGAAGTTGTAACTGACGAGACTGCTTCTGAAGAAGTAATTGAGGAAGTTGTAACTGACGAAACTACTACTGAAGAAGTAACTGAGGAAGTCGTAACTGACGAGACTGCTTCTGAAGAAGTGACTGAGGAAGTTGCTACTGATGATACTGCTGCTGAAGAAGAAACAGTAAACCCTTCTGCTGACAATAAAGCTGCGTCTAAAGCTAGCTTATATGCAAGTGAAGTTGCTAAGAAGTTTGCTGCTATTATTTCTGCAGTACTTGCTGTTTTTGAAAAGTCGACTGATGAGAAGGCTGAAACTGTGACTGAGGAAATCATCGTTGAGGTTGAAACTAAATAATCGTACTACAAGAGAGAGACTCCCAGCTTAGCTGGAAGTCTCTTTTTTCTATTAGTGGACCAGATTCCCCTTCGTTTGAGAGTTGTCCATCAGCCAGTTATTTTCCTCATTGGCGACAATCAATTCGTTGATGTCATATGTAATGTAATATTTTTCTTTGATGAATGGATCTTTTTCCACTAATCTGATTGCTTCATCGATACCATTGCAGTTTAGGATGATCATGGCTTGCTCGTTATTTTTAAGAGGACCGGCAATCACCATCTGTCCCGCCCGATTCAACTGCCTAAGATGTTCTATATGCCTTGCCAGCAAGCTGGAATCCAGTTTGCCATTTCGTTTCCCTTTCAGGAACACAACAAATTTATTCATAAAAAAGACTCCTATCCTGAAAATCATCCAGTTTATTATATCATTTCCAACATATCCCTTCAGCTAAGCAGCATTTCGTTATTAAAACTGAACATAAATGTGTAAAAAAGCAATAAAAATACCCATGGCTTACGTAATCGGCAACTAGCATACCTTATTCTGAAGTTGGACTTTTGAACAAAAAAGGAGGGAAGTAAATTGTTCGCATTCGCACTTTAACTTCCCTCTTCACTTATCGCTTCTTCAAGCAGCCTGGCAAACCTTTCTTCTCGATAGGCTTCCTTTACGAAACTCTCGTCTGCTATTGTTCTCAGAAGCTTCCTTTTTACTGTTTCATCTTTGACAGCCCCTTTGATTTGTTTACGGCTGGATGCCAGGAAATCTAGATAGCTTTCGTATTGTTCGCCAAATGTCTGCTCCAGCTGACTGCAAATCTTCTTAGCCAGTATCGGGCTCGCTCCAGATGTCGAGACGGCAACCGTCAATTTGCCTCTTTTCATCACAGATGGAACCTGGAAGTCCGATTCCTCTGGATCATCTGCAAGATTAACCAATTGATTTGGTGCTGCATCCCTTTTAACTGCGAGATTCGTCTCTCGGTCATTAGTGGCGGCAATGATGAGCAATGCCCCTTGAAGTTCTTCTTTCGCATAGGGCTCAGGGTGCCAGGAAATCACACCTGTTTCGGCTAGCCGCAGCAATTCGCTTGTTAATTCCGGGCTCACTACCTTCACTTTCGCTCCAGCATCCAGCAAGCCCAGGACTTTTCGTTGAGCGACTTTGCTCCCGCCAATCACCACGACATTCCGTTCATGTATCCGTAGATTTATAGGGTATAGCATGCTTTCACTCTCCAGTTATTGGCGATGTTGACTGCAAATTATATTTTATTGGCGGAGTTCATAGTTTTATTGGCGAAAATAAAAATTTATTGGCGGTTTTCACAACTTTATTGGCGAAAATAAAAATTTATTGGCGGTTTTCACAACTTTATTGGCGAAAATAAAAATTTATTGGCGGTTTTCACAACTTTATTGGCGATGTTCACAATTCCATTAGTGAGGACCTATTTTTATGTTTACCTTGCTCTTGCTTCATCAACTCTTTGCATAAGCAGTTCGCCCAGACGTTCATCAAAGCCAACTGGTTCGCACAGGACAATCTCTCTCTCCGGATTTTGAACCAAAATACTATTTATTGTTTCTTCCATTTTAACAGTAAAGCCGCCAGTATAAAGCAAGAATGGCAGAACGTACACCTTCTTGTGAACCTCGCTTGCCAAAAGCTTTTCTCCATAGAATGGCTGTGTCGTTATATAGCCAGTATCAGCTTTAGACGATACTTTCTCCTGAACCCTGTCAGCCAGTTTCACAAACCCCTCAGCAGCAAGGGGATTCCTGCTGCCATGCCCGACGAGCAGGATAGTCTCTGACTTCATACCTGAAAAGCCTTGTTTCTTTAAACGGTCCAGGACGATTTCCAGTATCGTTTCATTCACACCAAGCGGCTGTCCATAGAATATCTCTACTTCCGGGTAATTTTGTCTGACCCTTTCCAGCTCGTCCGGTATGTCCACATTTGCATGGATTCCTGGAAGCAGCAATACCGGAACGACGGTTACCGATGTTGCTCCCTTTAAAATGCATGATTCGACCGCTTCGAAAATGGTTGGCCGAGCATTTTCAAGGAATCCATAGGCAGCATTCGTACTCTCCCCTGTTGAAATTACCTTCTCGATGAACGATACAAACACCTTGTTTCCTTGCTCACTTCTGCTGCCATGGCTGATGAATACCGTTGCTTCCATTTATTTTCTCTCCTTTTAAAAAACAAGTCCATTAAACGAATGCCAGTTCAGATTCTTTTCTGGCCAAACAATCGATCACAGCGGTTTTATTGGGTACTTCTAAAACCTCATTCGGAGATACACCATATTCTATTGCAGCTTCTGCTGTCCTAACTCCCATGCAGACAACCTTTGATGTTTTCAGTATCTGCTGCGGAATGATTTCCTTCAGGATTCCTTCTTCAACAATTGTTTTAACAGCCCTGCTGCTTGGCAAAACAATTGTATTAACAGAAGCTTCCTCAAGTACCCTTTTAAAAATCGGTGTGAATTGTTCGTCGATGACCTTTCTGGACGTTATGAACATTTCAGCATGTGGATAATCCTGTGAAAAGTCGCTGTCACCTACAATTAGCAGCTGACCAGCCAGAGGCATCTTCCCATCCAATTCAGCAAAGAAGCCTTTTTCATTCAGTGCTTTAACAGACTTTGTTGAACAGCCGTAAAAGTCTGCTTTCACCTTTCTGATATCAATTCCTTCAGTAAATATGATCTCAAAGAATTCCCTGACACTTTCAGGAGATGTAAAAAGAATCTGTTCGTATACAGAAATTCTATTAACAACCGCCTGGTCTACAGGAACGGTAACCTTTTTCCATTTTGGGAATTCAATCACGTCTGCTCCCTGATTCATCAACTCTCTCGCTAGTTCACTTTCATCAGTACCCGTTCGCGCCAGTAAAATTTGTTTGCCAAACAGCGGTTTCTTTTCAAACCAATTCAGTTTTTTCCTAAGCGAAATTATATCTCCAACAAGGGTGATGGCCGGATTGGTAAAATTCACTTCCTTCGCCTTTGCGGCAATATTGGACAGAGTTCCTTCCAAAGTCTGCTGCCTGGAAAAGGTTCCCCATTGAATGAGGATCACCGGGGTATCGGCCGGTTTTCCATGCTTGATCAAATTTTCGCTGATATATGGAAGATTTGAAATGCCCATGTAAAAGGCAATGGTGTCAATGCCCGTGGCAAGCCCTTTCCAATCCAGCTTTGGCTGTCCATTTTCAGATTTATCATGGGCAGTCACAACAGCAAAGGATTCGCCAAATTCGCGGTGTGTGACAGGAATTCCAGCATATAAAGGGGCAGCGATTCCTGACGTAATTCCCGGAACTATTTCAAAAGAAAGGCCATTTTCGGCCAGCGCTGCAGCTTCTTCTCCTACCCGTCCAAACACACCTGGATCGCCGCCCTTGAGACGGACAACGATTTTTCCTTCAAGCACTTTTGATACAAGAAGGTTGTTGATCATTTCCTGGCGAAGGACGTGCCGGTCCGGCAGCTTGCCGCAGTAAATCAGCTCGCAGTCTGAAGGAGCATAATCCAGCAGCTTAGGATTGGCAAGCCTGTCATATAATATGACCTGCGCCTTTTTGATGGCCTCCAATCCTTTAACTGTAATCAACTGTACGTCTCCAGGCCCTGCACCGACTAAAAATGCTCTTCCTTTTTCCATTGTGTTCCCGCCCTTTCAATGCTGCATAACGTGTACACTTTTCACGATTAGATTAGTGTCCAGCTCCAGCTTTTCTTAATTGAGAGGGAGGTTCCCCCTCTTATTTCATATCGTTATATACACTTCATTTTCGATTACTTCAACAGGATACGTTTTGACTTCGCCTGTATCTGGTGCCTGTACTTTCCCGTCATCCAGCGATATCTTCAGGTCATAGACTGGACAGTAGATAAAATTCCCGCTAACGAGCGCATCGGCAAGGGTTCCGCCTTTTCTGTGGGGACTGCGATTTTCAACCGCTTTGACCTCTCCATTGGATATCCGGAACAAGACGATGTTCTCACCATTTACTGTGACTGCCTGCCCTGCCCGTTCAGGCAGGGAATCATAATCAGCCACTTTGATTCTCACTTTTGTCATCTGCATCTTCATCCATCCTCCCTATTCGACTGTTACGCTGCGGACTTGATAGTACTTTTCTTTTATGCCGCTATCAGTGATCGCTTCGTGCCATGGCTCGTTATATCGCTCCAGAGTCTTATCAAGCCTTTCGTTCAACTGCTTTCTCATATTCTCATCGGCGAGGACTTCTTTGACATGATTAAGTCCCATCCTTTCAAGCCAAGGAGCAGTCCGTTCAAGATAGGCAGCAGTTTCACGGTAGTATTGCAGGTATGCTCCTGTTATTTCCATTGCCTCTTCTTTAGTTTTAACAGTATCAAGCAGGTCGCAGCACGCAGATCTGTTCCGCCATTGCCGCCGATATAGATTTCCCAGCCGCCATCGACCCCTACAAAGCCAATGTCTTTAATTCCAGATTCCGCACAGTTCCTTGGACAAGCAGAAACTCCCATTTTGACTTTATGCGGTGTATCGAGGCGTTCAAACTTTTTCTCGAGCTCGATTCCAAGTCCCATTGAATCCTGAGTGCCAAATCGGCAAAACTTTTCGCCGACACAGGTTTTTACTGTGCGAAGCGTTTTTCCATAAGCATATCCCGATGGCATACCCAGATCTTCCCACATTGCCGGAAGGTCCTCTTTATTGATACCAAACAGGCCAATCCTCTGGCCGCCTGTCAGTTTTACCAAAGGCACGTCGTACTTCTCAGCAACTTCTGCAATTTTCTTCAAATCTGCAGCAGTCGTCACGCCGCCATACATTCTTGGCACAACCGAGTACGTTCCATCTTTCTGGATGTTAGCATGCATTTTCTCATTTACCAGTCTTGAATCACGCTCATCTTTATAGCCGTCATAGTGGACCATTCCAAGGTAATAGTTGATTGCCGGACGGCATTTTGAACATCCTTCCTCCTGAGACCAGCTAGTACGTTCATGACTTCCCTGACATTGGTCAAACCTTTTTCCCTGATTTCTGCCACTACTTCATCTTTGCTTAAAGTCGTACAGCCGCAAATCCCTGCTTTCTTCGCGGAGGTATCATACTGGTCACCTAGTGTGTATGCGAGGATATCCGATATGAGCGATTTACATCTTCCGCAAGAACGGCCTGCATTCGTGCAGCCACCCACTTCATCAACAGTAGTCAACTCATTTGTGCGGATCGCTTCGACAATCGTTCCTTTTGTGACGCCATTGCAGCCGCAGACAAGCTCGTCATCGGCCATCGCCGCTACATCGCCTGCTTCTCCACCGCCGCCGCAGCATCCGCTTGCTTCTAGAATCGATACGCTTGTCATGCCGCTGATGTCTTCTCTTTTCGTCAGCATCCTGAACAGTCGGTTGCTGTCCTTTGTGTCACCATAAAGCACGATTCCGGCAATCCGGTTGTCACGAATGACAATTTTTTTATAGATACCATCAAACTCATTGTGAACCTTGATTGATTTAGTTCCCTCGTCATCGCCGATTTCACCTGCTGAGAACAAGTCACAGCCAGATACCTTCAGCTGGGTGCCGCAAATGGTTCCTTCGTAAGGGTTAGCCGGAATCCCCGCAAGGTTGGCTGCAAGTACTTTTCCCTGTTCATACAGCGGTGCGACAAGGCCATAAACGATTTCTCTATGTTCAGCACATTCACCAACGGCATATATATTAGGCACATCTGTCTCCATATAATCATTGACGACAATCCCTCTGTTGACGTAGATGCCGCTGTCTTTGGAAAGCTGGACATTCGGGCGGATGCCGACAGCCATGACGACAAGATCTGCTTGTATTTCTGAACCATCAGAAAACCGAAGCCCAGTTACTCTTTCATCTCCTAAAATTTCTGCGGTCTGTTTTTCAAGCAAGAAATTCATACCTTGGTTTTCCAATTCTTTTTTCAGCATTTCGGATGCTGTTTCATCAAGCTGTCTTTCCATCAGGTGCGGCATCAAATGGACAACATCGACTTCCATGCCCAAATTCAGCAAGCCTCTCGCAGCTTCCAGACCTAAAAGTCCTCCCCCAATGACAGCTGCCTTTTTATACGCCTTAGAATCTTTGATCATCATTTCACAATCATGGATGTCACGAAACCCGACTACGCCATTTTTATCAGATCCGGGTACCGGCAGGATAAACGAGCTCGAACCTGTCGCGATAATCAACTCATCATAATCTACCTTGCGTCCTTGATCGGAAATGACTTGCTTCTTTTGCTTGTCAATCTCGACAACAGCTTCACCTGCGAAAAGCTTGATTCCATGACTCTTGTACCATTCCCAATCATTCATGATGATGTCTTCGATTGACTTATCTCCCTGAAGGACTGTGGACAGCATAATTCTATTGTAGTTAGGATGTGGTTCATTCCCAAAAATAGTGATCTCGAATCCATCTGGCTGGAGTTTAAGCAGTTCTTCGATTGTCCTTACTCCTGCCATTCCGTTTCCTATCATGACTAATTTCTTTTTCATCTCTTTGTCCTCCTATAGTTAAAGCTTCTGTTCCGGAGTTTTCATTAATGATATTTCCTCTATGTCTAAATTGTATTGTGATTTAAGTCTCCCGTTTGTGAAGTTCGTCACATTTCAACCAAAGTTTGTGTACCATTTCACAAATACTTCAAAATTAGCAATTTCCACCTTTCTTTGGAATAGCAGTTATGTTAAAGCTTAAATTGGGTATTGTACTTGTAATGAAATTAATGTAAAAGGAGGCAGGCTTCATGATCATTGTCTATATAAGTATCGCTGTTATCGTGGCAGCCCTGGGTTATCTTGGGTATGTTGTATATAAAACATATAAAGATGTCAAGCCTACGATTGATAGTCTTCAAGAGACTGCAACCCGGGTACAGAACAAAACCAATGCCATCAAAGAAGAGACCGATTCACTGAAGTTTAAGCAGCAGAAGCTGATGACTGATTTTGAGAAGAAAAAGAAAGCTGTCAATACTGTTGTTTTTTCAGTAAAACAGACACCTGTCGAATTCAAGAACGCACTTGTTGCTAAACCTGTCGCTGAACTTGAACAGAAGTTTAAAGCAAGACAATGGAATCGCAAGCGCCTTGATCAGCCCCGACAAGCGCTGGAGGGCCTGACTGTGAAGTCGTTCTTTGACTTCATTGCCAGGACCGAAGTGTCTCGAGGGTCTAGGCGCGGGAGCTAGACAATTCTCGAAGTGAAATTTAACTTCTTTTACTGTAAAACAAACAGGGCATCCAGCCCTGTTTTTATTTTGCCTCAGCCTGGTGACTATCTTCCTATATCCTCATTCCGATTTATTTCCCAACAACGTAAAAATCAAGCAAAATCAAGGTTCATGTTACGAAGGCAAATATTTAGGAGTTTTGTACGATTGCCGAAATAATATTTAATAATTATTATGTATAAATATACAAATATTTTTTTTCGGAGGAATACATAAATGAAACATAAAAAAATTATCTCTGGTGTAGTAGCTGCAAGTTTGCTGGCATCCTCTCCATGGACTCCGGCGCTAGCTGAGTCTTTAAAGTGGAATTATGTAAATGCATACGAAGAAAAGAATGGCAGCTTATTCAACAGCGAAAACTATGATTTTATGAAGTTCTCAGAAATCGGCGATAAGCTTGCTCAAATCGAGAAGCAATCCAATCGTGTGAAGGTTGAAGTGAAAGGCCAATCATCAACAGGCCAGCCCCTTTATGTCGTTACGATTGCCGCACCTGACACTCAGGCAAGTTCGGCAAGATTCAGGCTTTAAGAAAACAAATGTTCAAGAACCCTGGTAAAGCACAGGATTGGATTGAAAATAACCCTGACTTCAAGGTGCCAATCATGATCAATGGCTCCATCCATGGTACTGAGTTTATCGGCAGTGACGCGGTCATGCAGCTGATCGAGCGCTTTGCCCTTGAAAATGACGAAACAACTAAGGATATCCTGGAAAATAATATCTTGATTTTTAATGTTGTCCAGAATCCTGATGGCCGTATTGATGCTACCCGCTTCAACGGAGAAGGAATCGACTTGAACCGTGACTTCATCACCCAGTCACAGCCGGAAACCCAGGAAACTGTTGCCCTGATCAAGGAATGGAATCCGATGGTCTTCCTTGATACTCATGGCTATGTAAAAAATTATGCACCGAACAAGCAGGGTCTCATTGAACCCTGTACGGTCCCTCACAACCCAAATTATGAATACGATCTATATGAAAAATGGGCAATGGATCAGGCCGAAGCAATGGAAACTGAAATCATGTCCAACAAGGAAAGCTTTACCGGCAGCCTCTATCAGTCAATGGAAGGAACCTACATTCCTCAGCGTGATGACGCGGAAGGCTGGGATGATTATCCGCCAATCTTTACTCCGATGTACGCAATGTACCACGGGGCATATGGCCACACGCTCGAAGCGCCAACAAATGATGAAGACGGCGTTCGCTGGATGTATGACGCCATCATGGGCGCATTGAAAAATGCTACAGATAATAAGCAGGAAATGATCAAGGACCAAATCGAAATGTTCAAGCGCGGCATCAATTTTGATCATCCATTCCATGAGGAAGGCTTCTTTCCGACTGCCTATGTGCTGCCTGTAGATTCGGAAGATCCAACCGTGACACGCAAGGCAGTTAATCATCTGCAGAAAAACGACATCGAAGTCGTCCAGGCTTCTAAGGCGTTCACTGCTGACGGAAAGTCTTACCCTAAAGGCACATATATCGTAAAAATGGATCAGGCAAAAGCCGGTCTTGTCAATACAATGCTGTGGGACGGCGAGGACATAACTGAAGATGTTGATGCCATGTATGATATATCAGCATGGAGCCTGCCGGAACTTTGGGGCTTCGAGGCAATTGCGGTCCAAAGTGATTTTAAAGTAACTGCAACTAAAGTGAACCAGATCCAGGAACAGGGCTCTGTCAGCGGCAAAGGACCATTCTTGATTCCAAACAGTTCCGTCAAAGCAGTAAATCTGGCGAATACACTTCTACAGCAAGGCGTTTCTGTAAAACGCGATTCTGAAGGCGATTTTTACACAGAAGCCGCTGCTAACGAAATTTCAGCAGCAGTAAAGCAATCCGGACTGCATATTGAATCAGCAAAGGTTCCGGCAGATGCGGTTGAGGTTGCGGACTTGAAGGTCGCAATCTTGAAGGATGGCGGCATGAATAAGGCTCAGTCGCACTCTGGTACAAAACTCGCACTTAAACGACTTGCTTCGCCGTTTCTGAAGTAACTCCAGCAGAGGTTGCCGAAGAAGGTCTTTCCAGCTTTGATGTATTTGTATATAGCGGAACGGAAGGCTTGATTGCCAAGACGCAGTCACGCGCTGGCAATAAGGAATTTGGTTTCCAATATCCAGCTCAGTTTGATAGTTTCAAAGCTAATGTAGAGGAATTCTTAAATAATGGCGGAAAATATATCGCAGTCGGTGGCGGTGCGTCGCTCGCAACAAAGACATTGGGACTAACTGATGATGATATTGTCGTTGCAGGCTACAGCAGCAACGGAATTGCAAAGGTTGATTACAGCGGCGAAGGTGTGACGGGAGGATATGGCGAGGACGACCTTGGCTTTGTTTACCGCCCTGTCTGGTATGAAAACACCGATAACGATGAAGTATCCGCAACATTTGACGACAACTCTGACTTCTTCGTAGCCGGTCACTGGAAAAATAATAGTGAAGCTCAGGGCAAGGCAGTGATCGTGAAAGAACAGGATAAGGACGTTACAATGATCGGCTTGGAAGCTGGTTTCAGAGACCATACCGACTACCTGTTCCGACTTCTTTCGAACAGCATTTTTGAAAAATAAGTATTACAAAAGCATCGGGTTATTTGCCCGATGCTTTTTTAGTTATGAGAATAGTATTTTTCCAGCAGCAAATAATCCTTCGTTTTTTGGATCTCAATATTATTTGCCAGAGCGAATTCTTCAAGCTCAGCTATCAACTGTTCACTGTTAAAGTGCGCAACACTGAAATTGATGCCTCTTCTTACCTTCACCACTGCATTCTTAGTCGACCAGCCAATCCGGCCGAATTTTAATTTTTTGATTTTATCAAGAGTCAGCAGTTTACGGTAAATTATAAATTTAAAGAATTTAATTTTATATTCAAGGAGATCTGGGGTAATCGTTAATTGGACTTTGTGTAAAGTAATTACCAGCAAGGCAAGAAGTATTGAAATCCGGATCGTATAGCTTAAATTTGGCAGGATAAATACGCTCATGATGATTATTACATGCAAAATATCTTTAGATCCTTTTCCTGTATAAGTCAATTAACTCCCCCCTCTCGTACTCTTTTAATTTTACCATATAAATACATTTAAAAAGACCACCTTTTCAGGTGATCTGCTTTTTCATAGATAAAGTCCCGCTAGGAAGATCCCCAGGGCTTCTTCATATATCTCATCGAATTGGGACAGCGGCAGCGGGTTTATGCCGAAGCCAAGTTCGACTGTAAAACCTGACCGGCGCCAATCCTGGATGAACCAATCTTTATAGCCGGCATAGCTCTCGATCGTTTTTACCGGCTGATAGCCGCTTACCCGCGCAAATTCATTGACCATTGCCTCCGATTCAGGCGGCTCAAGATTTTCAAAGCCCCAGTAAATGACCTCTCCCTGTGTATGGAAAGCCAGAACCCGGGCAAAATCGCGTCTTCTCGTCATTTCTGCCATCGCAATCGCTTCTGGCTCGGATAATGGCTTTGGTCCTACATAATCCCTTGGGCCTGGCTGGCTTGGATTGCGTTCTTTTTCAAGCTCCCATTTTGCCGGGAATTGATCGTTGAGATCCACCCCTCTGATATTCGCCTTCCAACCGCTGAAATCAAGGCTGCCTCTATTCAATTCTACTACTCTTTCATTCCATGGCTCTGCTTCAGGCGGCCCATTGAGCACAAGATCAACGCCATCCGGATTGACCATCGGCACAATCGATAAAGTCGTCTGGCCATAGTAGTTCTGCATGGACAGGCCGCGTATGGAGGACTTATTTGTCAGTGCCAGCAGATAGTCATTCAGGAAAGTCATGATAATGGGAGTGGTGATCCATTCATTGGCATGGAACGATCCATTATAGTGAACCCGTTTATTGCCATTCCCAATCAATGTTTCTGGTATGGTTTTACCGAAAACAGAGTTGCCAATCGAGGGCACCCTCATGAACGGATAGACATTTTCCAATCGTCGCAAATCACTCATCAGGGAAGAATAATCATAATTCTTTTTCCCCTCGACAATTCGCCAGGTGATTCTTAGCGGGACCTTGAGCATCTGTCCGATGTACAGCCCATTCGGATTAATATTCTTATTGGCCAGCAGCAGTGCATCCACCTGCAGATTTCTGCTTTGGGCAATTTTCCAAAGAGTATCTCCTCCACGGATCCGATAATCCACCGCTGCAAAACCAGGAATCCTCACCGTCTGCCCCACATCCAGGCATTCGGGTCGATATCACGGTTGGAATCTATGATTAACTGGAGAGGGATGTTGAACAAATTGCTGAAATACCAAAAGGAATCTCCTTTTCTCACATATATATCCATAGTGCGCCTCCTGTACTTTCAAAGTTGCATCTATACTTATGTATATGAGTCGCTTTGGAATCTATTTCAGAAGATGAAAATTAGCTTTATTTTTTCAAGCCGCAGATAAAGGCAGTGACTGCAAGCTTGCAGCTTTCATCCAAGTCAAGCGGCATCCTGAAAACTCTTCTTTGTTCCAGCGTCAAAAGGCCGAACCGCAGATACGACGAGTTCAACGTTTTTTTTGCCGGCATCATGAACAAGCTCAACGGCAGGATCAGGGGCTGCTAACGCGAACTCGTACAGTCCTGGATTTCCTCTTGCAAAGGTTAAATATGCCTGACTTAACGCCATGATGGCTTCGTCTCCTTGAGACTTGCCTTCCGCTTCCTTCTCCAGGCTGTTGTACAGTTTTTTAAGCGAATATATGGCCAGTTCTCTTTTAATTCCCGGCAGGCCATCAAAGTGATTGTATAATGAAGGCGGTTTGGCGAAGTGTATTTACGGTTGCGATCAATATATTTACGGTTACACAACTTTTATTTACGATTTCACAACTTTATCTCCAATTGCAGCAGATTTATCTCCAGTTGTAGGACTTTTATCTCCAGTTGCCAAAAAAGAAGCACCGACTCTAAAAAAAGCGGGCTTCCTTTACCCAACTATAGCACCTTGCTCAAAAACGCCTTAGTCCGCTCATGCCGCGGGTTTTCAAATATTTCTTCCGGCTCGTTCTCTTCCACGACCAATCCCCCATCCATGAAGATGACGCGGTCACCGACTTCGCGTGCAAAACCCATTTCGTGGGTGACGACGACCATCGTCATTCCTTCGCGGGCAAGTTGTTTGATTACCTCTAATACTTCCCCGACCATTTCCGGATCGAGGCTGAGGTGGGTTCATCGAACAGCATGATTTTTGGCTCCATCGCGAGGGCACGGGCGATCGCCACCCGCTGCTTTTGCCCGCCGGAAAGTGAGTCCGGGTAGGCTTTGGCTTTATCCTCGAGGCCTACCTTTTTCAAAAGCTCCATTCCTTTTTCCCTTGCCTGCTGTTCCGGAATACCTCGTACCTTCAGCGGCGCCAGCATGATATTTTCAAGCACCGTCTTATGCGGGAACAGGTTGAAATGCTGGAATACCATTCCGACCTCTTCTCGAACTTTATTGATATCAGAATCCTTATCAGTGATGTCAATATCTTCGATTAGCACATGCCCATCCGTTATTGTTTCGAGCAGGTTTATGCAGCGGAGGAAGGTGGATTTCCCAGAACCCGATGGACCGATCACCACAACAACCTCCTGCGCCTGGACCTCAACATTTATTCCATTCAGAACCTTGTGGCTGCCAAATGCTTTCTTCAGATTAGCGACTTTGATCATTCTGTTTTCAGCCTTCTTTCAAGGAGATTTAATAAAAAGCTAAGCGATAGTGTCAGGATGAGATAAATCACTGCAGCGGTGAGGTATGGCTCCCATACGCGATAATACTGACCTGCCATCGCCCGGCCCCAGTACATGATTTCCGGAGTCGCGACAATCGCCGCGAGTGATGATTCTTTTATAAGAACAATGAATTCGTTGCCTAAAGGCGGGATCATCCGCTTGAATGCCTGAGGTAAAATGACATACCTCATTGCCTGGACATGGGTCATTCCGAGTGAGCGGGCTGCCTCCATCTGCCCTCGTTCGATCGACTGGATCCCAGCCCTGAAAATCTCGGCGATATAGGCGGCCGCATTCAGGGACAGGGCGACGATTGTCGCGACAATCCCGTTCGTTTCCCCTATGAGCATAGGGACGACACCAAAATGAATCAGCAATATTTGCACAAATAACGGGGTTCCCCTGAAGAAAGTAATATACCAGACAAAAGGCCATGTCAGCAGTTTTCGGCGCTGGATCTTACCGAGACCGATGAACAAGCCGAGGATTGTCCCAATTAATATCCCGGCTAAAGATAGCCCGATTGTCAGCAGCGTGCCTTTTATTAGATAAGGAGTATATTCAACAATAATATCAAAACGAAAATCCATAGCTTGCCCTCCAAAGCCCCGAGGCCTGGGACCAGATTTTGTGATGTACAAAAAAATGCGTAACGCTGTTTTCTAGAGTTACGCATCATCGAAGATCCATAGTTTATGAGTGGTTATTCTGATGCTTCTTGTTCCGCTTTCAGCATTTCCATATTTGGTTCCTGGCCGAACCATTCTTGATAGATTTTTTCATACGTTCCATTCTCGACGATTTTCTTGATTGCTTTATCGAAGTCTGCCTTCAGATCGGTGCCTTTCGGGAACAGGATTCCATAGTATTCCGCCTCGAAGCTGCCGCTGTCTTCAATGACCTTCAATTTTTCATTCGGGTTGTTTTTGGCATATACTTCGACAACGCCGTTATCCGCGACAACTGCATCTGCTCCACCAGACAGCATTTCCATGATTGCCAGGTTGTTGTTATCGAATTTCTTGATATCCTTGTTGTTCTTGCCGAGCAGCTTATCCATCGCTTCCTGGCCCGTAGTGCCGTTTTGGACAGCCACCACCTTGCCTTTCAGATCAGCTGCGCTTTTAATATCGCTGTCTTCGCGGACCAGAATTTTATTGGTGGACAAGAAATACGGCAAGGAAAAATCATAAGTCTGTTTGCGCTCATCATTGATTGAAATTGAGGATACTGACAGATCAGCTCGCTTGCTTTTTATTTCCACAAAAATAGGGTCCCAGCCGACATTCTCGATTTTCAGCTCATATCCAGCTTCTTTCGCGGCAGCTTTTAGAAAGTCAATATCGAACCCAACAATCTTGTCCCCTTCCATGTACTCAAATGGTGCATACGCTGCGTCGGTGACCACCCTTAATTCCTTCTTTTCAGCCTCCGATCCTGTTCCTCCTGAGCTGCTTGTACCACAGGCCGACACTACAAGCGCTGTGATTGCCATCATCACAATCGCAAAGAATCTTTTTTTCATTCTTACTTCCCCCTCATTTTAAAAAACGTACATAACATTTAATAATTTATATGTAGAGGATTGGGCTTGTATAACTCAATAAATGATAAGGAAAACTTATATTTATAATTTCATACCTTGTCATTTCCTTAAGTTTCCTTTTAGATTAAGATTTCACTAGGGAGGGATACAATACGGCATTTAAATTCAAAGCGATTGATCATGTTCAGCTGGCAGCACCTAAGGGTTCAGAAGAGCAGGCCAGGAGATTTTTCGGAAAAGTATTGGGTTTTGAAGAAATTGAAAAACCGGCAGAGTTGAAAAAGCGAGGCGGAGCATGGTTCCAGTATGGAAATTGTCAAATTGGAATTGAGGATTCTTTTGTCCCTGCACGCAAAGCACATCCGGCATTTGAAATTGAGAGTATTGAGGGATTAAAGCAGCATTTATCAACACTGGCAATTGATTTTATCGTAGATGACAAGCTTCCAGGCGCGAATAGGATTTATGTCCATGATCCGTTCGGAAATAGAATTGAATTGCTCGAATGGCTTACCAGTTAAAATAGTCCCAGCTTGCTCGATTGGTTTTCAATCGAGCAAAAATTTGGTATCATATTTAGAAAAGCGAAATATTCGTTCCGAGAAAGAAGTGTTGATGGAATGACCCAGCAGCAAAAGGCCAAACGCAACTTGATGATCATGTGGTTCGCGAATTTCTTCATTGCCGGCAGCATGACTATGGTAATGCCTTTTCTCTCATTGTACATCGAAACTTTTGGAGATTTTTCAGAAACGTATGTCCAAAACTGGTCAGGCCTGACATTCAGTATTACGTTCGTAACAGCCTTTCTATTTTCACCTGTGATTGGAAGACTGGGTGACACATTCGGACGCAAGAGAATTCTTATCTTTATGGGAATCGGGATGGGGTTAGCCGTCTTTCTGCTAGGATTTGCAACTTCCGTGTGGGAGTTATTTTTACTAAGAATGTTCATGGGATTATTCTCTGGCTTCATTCCTGTATCACAGGCACTAATTTCAACTCAGACATCGAAGGAAGAAGCAGGCAAAGTGTTAGGAACCCTGCAGACAGGCAGTATCACAGGTTCGTTGCTCGGCCCGATGCTAGGCGGGGTTCTTGCTGACTCTTTAGGCTATGCGACAACCTTCCAATCTACCTCGGCCTTCATCGTCCTTTCTGGTCTGCTCGTATTCTTTGTCATGGAATACAGAGTCGATATCAATAAAGGAACAAAAACAAATTATAGCCGCAAAGAAGTTCTTCAGCATATTTTTAAAAATCCCATCATGGTCAATGTCCTCCTCATGTCAATGCTTGTGCAGATTGCCCATTTCAGCATCCAGCCAATCCTTTCACTGTATGTGGGAGAGCTGCATGGACCGGAAAATCTGGCATTCTTTTCCGGAATCGCCTTTTCGGCAGCAGGGCTAGGCAATTTGTTAATGGCTCGGAAATGGGGCCAAATTGCCGACCGGGTTGGCTATATTAAAATACTTGTCGTACTCCTGTTTTTGTCGGCAATCATCTATCTGCCTGGCGGTTTTGTCGGTAACATCTGGCAGCTCGTCATTATCCGGTTCCTGCTCGGAATCACCATTGGCGGCATTATCCCTGTCAGGGTGGCTTATATCAGACAGGAAGCACCTGTTGCCATGCAGGGCGAGGTACTCGGCTACAACACGAGCCTCCGTTTCTTCGGAAACATTGTCGGTCCAGTGCTCGGCGGTTTCCTTGCGGGATACTTCGGATTCACCTCAGTATTCGTCCTGACAAGCGGACTTCTGCTGGTGAGCGGCATTGTCCTGTTTGCCTCGATGCAGCGCAATCCTCAGTTCGTCAGGGATACATTTTAAGCATGCCTCCAAAGACTGAATCTTACCGGATTCAGTCTTTTTTCATTTGTCCTGATTGATCCTGCTTCACAGGTCATTTGGACTCAGTTGGAAGAATTACTGTTTTTTAACCGCAGTCTGGGGAATCATTTACATATGCATGAAAATTAAAATTCATATTATATGAGGAAAATCGGGTGATTTCATTTGGAAGTACAAGCTTTACAGGAAGTCGAGAAACTGGCCTTAAAAAAGCACAAAATTTTTAAACAAAGCAAAACACGCTATCTGGCCAGGGCTGCCCTGGCTTCTATGTTCATCGGCTTTGGTGTGATTGTCGCATTCAAGACAGGAAACCCATTTTATGTGGAACACTCGCCCTTTGCCTACCCTATAGCTGCCCTTACCTTCGGTGCCGCCATTATCCTGATTGCCTATGGCGGAGGAGACCTGTTCACAGGTAACACCTTCTACTATACATTTGCAGCTCTCAGGAAGAAAATGGCCTGGGTGCAGGTGATCAGGATGTGGATTTACAGCTATATCGGCAATATCATTGGCGCAGCTGCATTTGCTTTTTTGATTTACACAACGGGATTGTTTGATGATCATTCCGTAAACGGATTCTTGTTAAGTGTTGCTGAGAAAAAGACACTTGCACCAACTTCAGAGCTTTTTTTCCGGGGAATCCTCTGTAACTGGCTCGTATGTCTGGCGTTCTTTCTGCCGATGTCGATGAAGGGCGACGGAGCAAAAATGTTCGCAATGGTGTTTTTCGTCTACTGCTTCTTCATTTCGGGTTATGAGCACAGCATTGCCAATATGTGCACCTTTGCGATCAGCATGGTCCTGGACGACCCGCAATCTGTTACTTTTCCAGGCGTGATCCACAATTTGATTCCGGTGACGATCGGCAACCTGATTGGCGGAGGAATCATGATGGGCTGGATGTATTACTATGCGAATCGACCATTTTTTGAAGATTAGGATTACCACAAAAGGAAAGCCGGATTTAGGCCACTGCCATACCCGGCTTTTTTACTTGCTCATCAATGTTTCTGCTTGTAGTAAGTAATTCCAAGTGCAAATGCCAGCACGGTTCCCTTCACGATATCCATCGCATAATAAGGGACAGACATCATCACAAGACCATTTTGCAAAATGCCAATCAGCACCGCCCCGACAAAGGTACCGAATGCATTTGGCTTGCCTGCTCCCAGGACGGAAAAACCAATGAAAGCAGCGGCTACCGAATCCATTAGATATGGCGAACCAGCATTGATTTCCGCAGTCATGACGCGGGAGGCCAACACAATTCCCCCGATTGCCGCGAATAAAGCAGATAGCAGATAGGCAGCTGTTTTATAGCGATTGACCGGGATACCGGAAAGCCGTGCCGCTTCTTTATTGCCGCCAATCACATACATATAGCGGCCGTGCTTTGTGTACGTCAGGAATATATGGACAATGATGACAGCTATCGCCATGATCAGGATAATCCAAGGAACCTGCCCTATTTTAGCGAAAAACGGGCTGATCGTTCCTGTAGAAAAGCTCCCATCAGGGAGAATCATATTTTCCGAAACTGTCGCGCCCTTCGTATAAGTCAGCGCTGTTCCCTGGATGATGAACATCATCGCCAGTGTCATCAGCATATCCGGAATCTTCAGCTTTACAATCATCAACGAGTTAAGTGCACCGACAATCAGGGCAGCCGCGATTGCGGATAATACTGCAATCAGAGTGTTCTGCGAGAACCAGACGAACATCGAAATGACGATGGCGTTGGACAGGGATGCGACCGAGCCGACAGATAAATCAAAGCCATCAACTGTCAGCGAGATGGTGATGCCAATCGCGATGATGGTTACGATTGAAATCGAACGCAGGATATTAATGACGTTATCACCGTTGATAAAAGAAGGATTCACTGCCGAGAAGATGGCGACCAGGACAAAGATTGTCAATATCGTCCCATATTTATATAGGAACTGGAACAGTTCGAATGTTTTCTTCGGCGTTGGCTCTTGCTGCAATGGGAGTTTCGCTTCCATCCTATCTTCCTCCTGTTGAATAAAATAAAAGTTCTTCTTCTGTTGTTGCGGCTGTTTCAAGCTCCTTGACAGGTTCACCATCATAAAGCACGTAAACTCGGTTCGTGATGCCGACGATTTCTGCCAGCTCGGAGGATGCATAAATGACACCCTTCCCTTGAGCAGCGAGCTGGGCAATCAACTCAAAAATATCCCTTTTAGCGCCTACATCCACGCCCTTGGTTGGCTCATCAAAGATATAAACGTCCGCATCCGCTATCAGCCACCTGCCAATCGCTACCTTCTGCTGGTTCCCGCCCGAAAGATTTTCGACCCTGGCATTTTCCGATGAAGTCTTGATGCCAAGAGCCTTTATGTACTCCTGTGCCGTTTTCTTTTCTGCCCGTCTGTTGATAAAGCCTAGCAATCTGGTGAACTTTTTGAGGTTGACCGCCGTAAGATTGGAGGTGACAGATTCTGCGACAAGGACTCCTTCTTTACGCCGTTCTTCAGGCACAAGAGCCAAACCGCTTTTTACAGCAGCATGAGGCTGGTCAGTTTAAGGCTTTTCCCGTTTAGCTTTACGGTTCCGCTCGTTGTTGGTGCCGCGCCAAACAGCGCTTTGCACAGCTCTGTCTTTCCTGCCCCGACCAGGCCGGCAAGTCCGACAATCTCCCCTGATTTTACATGGAGAGAAGCATTTTTCACTTTATCTCCTGCTGTTAAGCCTTCTACTTCCAGAAGAGTATCTCCGAACGTGCTGACTTGCCGGGAATTGGTCTTCGAGCTTGCGGCCAAGCATGTATTCAATCACCTGGTGGGTGTCGACTTCAGGAATAGCTTTTTTCACGACCAGCTCACCATTTCGCATAATCGTAAGCTCATCACATAATTCAAAAATCTCCGGCATACGGTGGGAGATGAAGATGATGCCTACATTCCTTTTAATGAGATCACGGACAATCCGGAACAGTTCAGATGTTTCGGTGTGGCTGAGAGGAGCCGTTGGTTCATCGAGAATCAGGAATGAGCATTTACTTGAAATCGCTCGGGCAATAAGGACCAGCTGTTTCTCGGCAAGTGTCAGCTCCCCGGCAAGCTTTTTTACAGGAATATGAAGGTTCATCCCGGATAGAATGGCCTCAGCTTCTTTGAAAAGCTGTTTCCAATTAATCCAGTGCTTGTTTTCCATTGCCTGCACCGTTTGGTTCAGCATGATATTTTCAGCCACAGTCAGCGACGAAATGATCGCTGTATCAACCTCCTGGTACACCGTCTGGATCCCCAGTTTCTGCGCATGAGCCGGCGTCCTGATTTCGACTTTCTTGCCATCGAGCTGGATTTCACCTGTGTAGTGATCATGCGCTCCGGAAAGCACCTTCATCAACGTCGATTTCCCCGCGCCATTCGCGCCAATCAACGCATGGATGCAGCCAGTTTCCGTACTGAAATCCACACCATTCAACGCACGCACTCCCGGAAACTCAATGGTGATGTTTTTCATTTGAAGTTTCATCCCGTTGCCTCCTCTCTATCATTCTGCAAAGCAGACACTCTCTTGATTTTGAGAGTGTCTGCTCGGTTTGGTTTGTTGAACTGGAAAAAATCGCGGGAAATTTCCAGTTCGCTATAAAAATCGCTTTTTCGCTATTAAAATGAAATTTTCGCTATATAATTTCGGATTTCGCTATAAAACTGAAATTATCGCTATAAAAGTAATTTTTCCGCTATAAAAACTTCCATACCATTAATCCAGTACCATTTTCACTGCTTCTTTTCTTACTTTTTATAGTGTTCCTTCAATTTTTCCATCCACTCTTCCAAAAATGCATCAGATTTACCCCAGCCTTCGATGATTTCAGCAAGATTGACCATGTTCACCGGATTTTTTGACTGCTGCAGCTCTTCTTGTGAAATCAGTGACGCTTCAAGATCATAGCTCGCTGGAGTTTCTTCGCCAGCCAGCTTTTTCGCAAGCAATCTCATATTCACTTCTCCAATCAGCTTCGGATCAACGGCAGCCGTGTATTTCCATGGGCTATCTTCTCCCTGGATTTCCTGCAGATCAGCATTGGATACATCAATTCCGTAAATCTTGATTTCATCGCGGCCTGCTTCCTTGATGGCACGAGCTGCGCCGATCGCAAAAGCGTCCCATGTTGCGAAGATCGCGTCAATTTCTCCTTTTGGATGCTTGTTCAGCATTGCGGATACTGCGTTTTGTGTCTGGACGCTTGTATCTGCAGCCGCTACTCCGAATCTCTCAACCTCTTTGATTCCTGGATTCGCCTTTAAGGTTTCCTGGTAAACTTTATTTCTTCTAACCATTGGAGGGAAGCCATCGACCCATAGGTAGACAATTTTCGCTTCTCCATTTTGGTCCTTCACAAGCTGGTCCAGTGCCTGCGTTGCGAGAGCCTCATCATCCTGGGATGTTAGTGTGACGCCTTCTACCTGAGCCAGATCAGGATTTGAATCGAAAGTTACGACGCTTTTGCCTTTTTCAACTAACTTTTTCACATCGTCTACCGTTGCTGCGTCATCTCCATGGGAAATGATGAATCCATCATAGTCCTGCTGCAGCCCCTGGTTGATCGCGTCATGGAATTTGGCTGTATCTCCATTCGCTGTGAAGACGTCTACCTTGAAGCCAAGCGCTTCACCTTCAGCCTTCGCTCCGGCTAAAAATTGCGCTGTATGGTCATCTCCGCCGATCTTGCGGATCACTTTGATTTTAACTTCCTCGCCTTTGGCAAATCTCTCCGGCACTCCTTCTACCGGACCACTGGCAGTCTTCGTCTCTCCACCGCCGCATCCTGTAAGCAGCAATGCTGAAGCAACTGCACTTAAAAATACCTTTTTAATTCCTTTTTTCATCTGATTTTCCCCCTTTGTGATTGATCTGCTTAGCAAACTCAAATAAAAAACCTCTCAGAAAAGAGAGGTTTCAAACGCAGTAGAATACAAAGGTCGGTTTCCTCTCTTATCTTTCAAAACAAATACTTGTTTTGCAGGATTTAGCACCAATTCCATTTGGAACGGTTGCTGGGCGTCACAGGGCCAGTCCCTCTGCCACTCTTGATAAGAGAATTTCTTTATTAAGTTAATGTTGCAAATCGATAAATCTCACTTTAAACTCCTATACTCATATTGTCAATATTATTATGAAAATTTAATTTTATTCTTTTTTTTTTCGTATCCAGCAAAAAAGGATGACCCCAAAATCAGGATCCTCCTTTTTCGATTATCCCCTGCCTGCCGCGGTCATCCACTCAAACTGGCGGAGTTTCACTTCATACAGTGTCAATGGGTCACGGTACAGTTCAGGGTTGATTCGCATTTTTTCAAGTTCGTTCTTCCCATATTTGATTTCAGACTTGGCTTCTTCTACTGCTACTTCAAGTACTTTGAATGGGTTCTTGAAGAACAAATTCACATCGCGTTCAATTGATTTTTCGAAAATCTCGAATTGCTGCAGGAATCTTTTCGCGATGGTTACGCCGATTTCATAATAATCCTCAGTCTCGAGATAGGTTTTGTATCTGTTATAAAGCATCGCATTGTTTTGCGGCAGCACTCCGAGCAGCTTGCCGGCGCTCTTCAAGAAGAACTGCTGCGGCGTCGAGCGGTTCATGATGTTGACCTTTTCATAGTGGACACCGTTAGTCATCCGGTCTGCATCGCGGCGCCAGTCATCAAGCACCCTGAAATCACAGTCGAGGCTGATCCGCTCATCTCCATACATGGCATTAAAGCCCTCAGCCATTTCATTCAAATAGTTTTGGCTTTGGTCGAATTCGTCCTTCGAATGTTGAATCCACCCTCCTAAATCTTCATGGAATTTCGGCAGAACGGTTCCATTGAGATATTCCTGGATTCTCTTGTTCATTTCTTCATCCATTTCAGCATGAATTTTTCCGAAATCACTCTCTTCCGTTATCAACTCAGAGCAGCCTCGCAGAATTTCCGGGATCTTCTCAATGATTTCCGCACGGGTTTGATCCTTGATTTTTCGGTATGATTTCTGGATGGAACTTGACTTCTCTTCTTCAATATCTCCCAGCTGTTGATGGCGCCGTTAAGCTTGCTCACCATTTCTTCATTCCAGCTGATTGATTCCATATGATTATTCTCAATTTCAATCCGTTTATCAAGCAAATACGTGATCGCCCTTCTAACAAAGAATTGCAGTTTTGCTGTACGCTCCTGCTCGAAGTCAACTGTGCTTCTGTTTGTTTGGATAAAATCAGAGAAATCCCTCAGCTGCTTGCCTTTATCATAGTTAGATGAGAAAGCAAACATTTTTGAATCAGGATAATATTGGCTGATTTCAGCCCATGTCTGGTCAAAAACATCAATTGCCTCCTGCTGGCTGTATATCACATCTATTTTATTCAACAAGAAGTGTATAGGCAGATCCGGGAAGTACTCTGAAATTTTCGAGAGGATTTCCCTTTCTTTTTCAGTAAAAGGATTATTCGCATTGAGCACGAAAAGCAGACTATCAGCAAATCTCAAGTAATTGTACAATGGATGCTTGTCATAGTTATTACTGTTGATCCCTGGAGTATCAATCAATGCCAGTGCGTGTTCCCGCAAGAATGGGAACTCAGCCTTGAAATCAATGATTGTTTCATTCTTGTGGGTCTGACGGCGAACTCCTGCCGCTTCCTTGAAGTCCTCGATATCCGTGATCTGGCGGACGTCTGTATCTGTAATTTCCTGGATTTCCGGATTCTCCTCATTCTTGAACCTGATGACAGCAGCAGTTGGTGATGTGATCAGCTCTTCCCCAACAATGGTATTGACGAAGGAGGACTTCCCATTGCCAGTTATACCGGCGATCAACAGATTATGAACATTGGATTCCTGCAGCTCCTGGACCATCCACTTAATCCTGTTGCCGACCTCTATCTCATGATTCTCTGCCCATTCAATGATTATTTTGAATAGCTGCATGCTATCCTCGTAGCCATCATGGTACTCGCGCGAATTCAGCACAAGATTCTCGGCATCGTGAATCGCAGACGAGGTGATAGTCCCTGGAAATACCTCATTCCACGCAATAATAGATGATGCCGATACAAGACTGTTATCAGGACTGGTGATTTTCAGCCAATTGGTAAGCAATTCAGGGATCAACGGGGAAATTTCCTTGATCAATCGATCTCCGTTAATCAACTCGAAATAGGTGTCCTGATAGACCGCTGACAGATGTGTCCAGCCATCTTTTCTATTGCCGTCCATCCCGCTGAACAATTGGTTGAATTCCCTTAGCCATGTCATGTAGGAACTTTGGCCCTTATAGCTTTCCCATAGGGATACTGCCAACTGTTCAAATCGGCTTCTGTCCACCTGGAAAAGAACAGATAATGCTTCGTTAAAATAATCTGGTGCGAACTGAGCAGTATGCCCCTGTTCTACATATTGATTCAAAACGTCGAACCACTTAGGCGAACCGGTGCGAACCCCTTCATTGACTGCCAGCTCGACTGCATTTTCCCAGTCATTATGCTCTTCAAAGAAAGCACGGGCAATCTCCGTTACACCAGGATAATCTGGATCAAGCGATACTGATTTCTTGATGACGGCAACCGCTTTTTCAAGCTTGCCCTGCTCTATGTAGAGCGATAAAAGCTGCAGGCCGCTCTCAATTTTTAAAACATTGCTCTCTGTTTCAATCGACAGGTACAGCTCCTCCGCCGATGTAAGCAGACCAAGCTCAAGGAAGGCATCACCCATGTTCTTTTTCGCCCACGGCTCGAATTCATTTGTAATGTTCTCCCACTTGAAAATAGCCGCTTCAAAGTCTTTATTGTGAAAATAAACCTCTCCCTGTGCAAAACGAATATACGACAAATCCGGCATATCATTCTTCTGCTCTTCAAGGTAAAGCTCCCCAAGGACACGAACGGGATGTGTCCTGTTTCCTGATTCCATATAAGTTTCAAAATACGACTTTTTGATTAATTGCTCTTCAAATGTCATGACTTTCCTCCGACTTCTCATAATGATCAATCCAAAAAAGAGCCTTCGGACTCCTTCAGGCATTAAAAATTTGTATTAGCTAACTGTTCTTTTTCCCTTTTTCCGCTTGCCCTCAAACCTTATCATTGTATTCTATCAAACTATTTTTCATTCAATATTTCAGCCGGCTTTCAGTTTTGCTACAAGCACTGCAAAATTTGTAATCTTTTTAATAAAAGAACCAGTTATTTGCCAGTTGTTGTCGAATAGCGATGCTACCTATATCTTTCGAACTATATTCGAATTTTATGGGGCTCAATGAAGTTTGTCACACCGCAGATAGGGCAAAATCATTATAATGAAGTTAACAACTCGCCCGAATAAAGGAGATTATTATGCTTATTTTGAAACTTATGGGTACTCCCCTAGAACATATTAAATCGGAACATATCAAAAACAAGTCTGTCATGAGGAACAACAAAACGCTTGCTACAATCAAGGAAACGGGAAACGAAGTGGAATTCCAGATCGACCCATATCTAGACCTCGATGAATTTCAATTTCTACGGGATATTATCATGGAGCTAAGCTATGGTAACGAAGCCGCCATCGATGAAAGAGGCTGCCAGCTGGGCTATCTGGAGAACGGTGAGAAGGCGTATTTGATCAAGAACTGGGAAGAGTGGAAGATATTCTTGATGAAAGCCAAACTAAGGACACTAGAAGGCCAGAATGTGCAGGCTTTAAATCCCGAAGGCGAAGAACTTGGATCCGGCCTGCTTGCTGAGTATGAAATCGCTGAAAACCCGTTCAGGATCATCAGCTGCACCTTGATCACCCTATTTGGGGAAAGGAAGTTCCAAGGGGAAAACATCAAGATTGTGCCGACCAATCAATTTAGCTAAAATTCACTCATACCTAAAGCTAAAGAAAAGCAGCGGACCAATTCCGCTGCTTCGTTATTTGTCTTTATTCAATTCATCAATCAGCTGCTTGGTCCTTTTCGCATTTCCTTCCGCGAAGTTCTCAAGGCGTTCCTTCAGTTCGGGATTGCCGTGGACTCGTTCAGCTGTTATTAAGTAAGTACGCATTAAATCTTCTTCAATCTCAACGGAATTTTCAAGTACTTCCTCGATTGATTCTTTTTTGCTGTCGTGATGAAAAAAAGACTGGGAAACCACGTTCATACCTCCCTTTCTACTCCTTTCTTAATGTTTCGACAACCTTCCATTAAGAAAAGAGCT
The DNA here is from genome assembly GCF_000517385.1 of Mesobacillus boroniphilus JCM 21738. Classification (GTDB taxonomy): domain Bacteria; phylum Bacillota; class Bacilli; order Bacillales; family Cytobacillaceae; genus Mesobacillus; species Mesobacillus boroniphilus. The sequence goes on from NZ_BAUW01000016.1 coordinate 45,913, forward strand.
CTCCTTTTATCATCGCCAGCAGCTTACTTTTTATACTCTGCCTTTCTCCAAATGAAGAAGGCCGTTGTTGCCAAGACCGTGGAAATCAATGCGACGATAACCGCACCATATACTCGCGTATCTTCATGGCCATAATAGCCTTCAATGGCATTGGATAGCGAGAACACGTTGATGGCAAGGAACAGGAAAATCGAGAAAAATGCTATACGTTTTTTACCCATGCCTTACTTCCCTCCCTACTGCAAACACCTTGCCATCTTTGATTTCAAGAAGGATTTTTGGAAGCTCGCGCTGCGGCGGTCCTGCCATCGGGTGGCCACTGTCTACATTGAAATAACCTTTGTGGCAAGGGCACAGCAAGACATTTTCCTTATGCTCATAAAAGACTGGGCATTGAAGGTGAGTACATTTATTATTGTACGCGACAAATTTGTCTTCCGGTGTCCTCACCAAAATGGCCGGTTCATTCTTCGTTGGGTAGTTGAAGTTTCTTGATTCTCCGACTGCAAGGTCATCGATGTCTGTGATTTCTACCCGCTTCACTTCGCCGTTTTCATCACGCAGGAATGTGAAGATCCCGAATGGAGTCGTCGCCAGTCCGATAGCGACTGTCGCACCAAACGAAGCTTTCAAAAATGCCCTTCTATTCAAATGGACATCGTCTTTCCTGTTCAGATTATCGATCAACTTGATCATATCTTTATCATCTTCATGATGTGTCTGTTTTTTTTCATCACTCATAGCCAAATCCTCCTGTTCCTAGAGCTAAAACTTTGCATCGATTTTTTCTGCCAGGCTTAGATATTCCTTGAATAGCGGGGTGTTTTCCGTCGCAATCGCAGGTGTCTCACTATTCTCATCCGCTTCCTGGATCGGCAGCTGACCCAGCAAATCCGTACCAAGCTGTGCTGCAAGCTCCTCGCCGCCGCCCTTTCCAAAAATGAAATATTTCTGGTCGCTGTCTTCAGGCTTGAAATAAGACATATTTTCAACCACACCGATGACCTCGTGCTTGCTCTTAATCGCCATTGATCCGGCGCGTTCCGCCACAAAAGAAGCAGCTTTATGCGGTGTCGTCACGACGATTTCCTTGCTCTGCGGAATCATCAGATGCATATCAAGAGCGACATCTCCTGTTCCAGGAGGCATATCAAGAATGAAATAATCCATTTCTCCCCAAAGCACATCCTCTGTAAAATGCTGGATCATCTTTCCAAGCATCGGTCCGCGCCAGACGATTGGTTCATTATCCTTCACAAGAAAGCCCATGGACATTACTTTAATGCCGTGCGCCTCAACCGGAATGATTTTTCCGTTGAACGTTTTTGGTTTTGCATCTAAATTAAGTATTTTCGGTACACTGAATCCGTATATATCAAGGTCAATGATCGCGACTGACTTGCCAAGCTTCTGCAGCGCAAGCGCAAGATTCACTGATAATGAAGACTTCCCTACTCCGCCTTTTCCGCTTGTCACCGCCAGCACATTTCCTTTTAACATTTAAAAGCACCTCTTTTTTTGGATGGGTTATTATTCCCTACCTTATCTAAAATTGGTTGAAACCTTTACTGGAAAAAATCGTTGATAATTTCCAATTCGCTATATAATTTAATTTTTCGCTATATTAAAGTTTTTTTCGCTATAAAAAATTTATTTTCGCTATATTATTTGGATTTTCGCTATATTATTTGGATTTTCGCTATAAAAATGATTTTTTCGCTATAAAAACTTATTTTCCGCTATATCCCTTACCTGTTTAAACAAATAGAGCCGGCCCTAATGAACTTAGCGCTCTTTTCCGGCCGGCTCCATTAAATTATGACTGTGAATCAGTGTAAACACCGAAGAATTCAGGTACGTAATCCCATTTATTGCCCTCTTGCGGCTTTTTGCCTTCAACGAGGTTCATTTGAGTACGTTTTCTGCGCAATTGCTGCATTTCATCAAAGTCGATGAAGCGGATTGCGTCACTTGGGCAAACAGATGCACACATTGGCGCAATATCATGACGAGTTCTGTCATAGCACATATCGCATTTGTACATTTTGTTTGTCTCGAAATCAAATTTCGGAATACCGAATGGGCAGCCAAATGTACAGTTGCGGCATCCAATACATTTTTCCTCCATTGCTGACAGCACGACGCCTCATCCGTGATCTGGATCGCGTTTGCCGGGCAGACACGCGCACATGCCGGGTCTTTACATTGCATGCAAAGCATCGGGAATGTCTGGCGAGATTCAGTGAAGTCAACATATTCAACATAGTTCCGTTCCTTGGCATCATGGTCCCCACACTCACGGCAGGCTGCCTGGCAGGCACGGCATCCTATACAGCGCTCAAATTCTAGATACATTATTTTATTCATAGTGGCCGTTCCTCCTATTTAGTCAGTTTTTCAAGCTTTACAGCACAGACTTTAAATTCAGGCATCCTTGAGAATGGATCCAGTGCCGGGCTGGTCAATTGGTTGACTGCCAGCTTTTTGCCCCAGTGGTAAGGGACGAACATTGTGTCTTTGCGGATTGCTTTTGTTATTTTAACCGGTGTGATCATCTCGCCACGCGGTGTGGAAAGCTTCACTCTTTCACCGTTTTCAATCTGGTACTTGCTTGCCAGTTCTGGGTGCATCTCTACGAATGGCTCAGGGCATTGCTCCATCAGGAAGTCAACACGTCGGGTCTGGTTGCCTGATAAGTAATGGAAGACAACGCGGCCTGTAGTCAGCCATAAAGGATACTCGTTTGATTGAACCTCTGAAGGTCCTCTGAAATCGCAGACTGCAAGGTTCGCTTTTCCATCTTCCGTAGCAAAACGCTCCTGGAATACTGATGGAGTTCCTTTGTGATCTTCTGCAGGTGCTGGCCAGAATACTCCGTCCTGCTCATCGATTTTTTCGTAAGTTACACCGTAGTAATCAGCCTTGCCGCCTTTTGAAGCGTGGCGAAGCTCGTCAAAAATTTCTCTTGGTTCGCTGTAATCGAAGTACTTACCTTTTCCAAGACGGTCAGCAATCAGCTGCATAATCTCCCAGTCAGGCTTCGATTCCCCAATTGGCTCGACTACCTTACGGATGCGGATGACACGGCCTTCAATGTTTGTAGTCGTTCCTTCGTCCTCCGCCCAAGTTGTTGCTGGGAGAACTACATCTGCAAGTTCAGCTGTTTCTGACATGAAGAAGTCATTTACAACAAGGAAGTCTAGCTTCTCTAATGAATCCTGGACATAGTTGATATTTGGTGATGAAACAACCGGATTCGAGCAGATGACATGCAATGCGCGGATTGTCTTGTTCTGCATCAGGTGGAACATTTCGTATGCGGAAACGCCTTCCTTCGGCATTTCTTCTGGCTTGATGCCCCAAACTCCTGCGACATGCTCAACATCTTTAGGATTTGCGATTTTACGGTATCCAGGAAGCGCGTCAGCTTTCTGTCCGTGTTCGCGTCCGCCCTGACCGTTGCCCTGGCCTGTAAAAGTAGCAACGCCTGATGCGAATTTACCGATTTGACCTCTCAACAATGCCATTGACGTGTAAAGACTTACATTGTCAACGCCGGAAGTCTGCTGTTCAGCACCGCGTGCGAACATGACGACTGAGCGTGGTGATTTCCCGAAGATGTGCGCTGCCTTGATGATTTTCTCTGCTGCGACACCTGTAAGCTTCGATGTATATTCTGGCGTGAATTTCGCCGTCATTTCTTTTAATTCTTCAAAATTATTGCAGCGTTCCTGTACATATTCATTGTCAACATAATCATATTTGATCAAAAGATGCATGATGCCGTTCGCCAACGCAGCGTCTGTTCCTGGAAGCAAGTCTAGGTGTACGTCAGCTACACGTGCAGTAGCAGTTTCACGCGGATCTGCTACGATCAGCTTCGCGCCTTTGTCCTTCGCCTTCCAGAACCACTGGATGCTTGTCGGGTGGCATTCCGCTGTGTTCGAACCTGCCATGAAGAATGTATCAGTGTGCTCAAGCTCAGTCCAAGGAAGAGTTGAGCCGCGGTCCATGCCGAGTGTCTTGTTGAAACCGCCGGCAGCAGAGCTCATGCAGTAACGTCCGTTATAGTCAATGTAACGAGTGCCAAGGCCGACACGAGCGTACTTGCCAACAAGGTAGCACTTCTCATTTGTCATTGAAACGCCGCCGTAAACGCCGATTGCATCTTTTCCGTAGTTTTCCTGGATGCCTTTATACTTGCTCTCGATCAAATCCAGAGCTTCATCCACGTTGCTTCTACAAACTTGCCATTCTTTTTGATCAGAGGAGTTTTGATCCGGTCTGGGTGATCGATCGTCTGGTAAGCAGTGACCCCTTTAGGACACATCTTTCCTTTTGTTAAAACCCAGTCATAACGCGGTTCAACACCGACCACCTTGTTGTTCTTTTCATCAACGCGGATGTGCATGCCGCACTGCATACCGCAGTAGCAGCAGTGGGTTGTGACTAACTTTTCACCTTTGCGGATCTGGTTCTTTACGCCTTCTTTAACGAGAAACTGGCTCATCGATTTTTTCCTCCTTTGAATCCTGGTCAAGTCCGTAAAACTCTTCCGAACGTTTTTTGCTGAAGCCTGATATGTGAATTCCGTTATTTGTGTTTACTGGTCCGTATGGGTTGCCTTTCGGCGCTTCAAGATTCATTTGTTTCAATGCTCTCATCCTGCGGCGGCAGCCTGTGCAGTAGTCTGATAGGTAAGTGCCATCTGCAAGCTGCAGGTCGAAGTTCTGGCTTTTTAAAATTGCCTGGACATCCGCAATCTGGTCATCATTGCTGTACGGCTGTCCGCAGCTTTTACATGATTTCGTATCCACTTTGACCACCTCTTGATAACTCATTGGAACAGCTGTTGCCAGCGGCCTGATTGGCACGTGGAACAGTTTGCCGAATGGGAAGTACATAAGCATGATGATGACTGTTACCTGGTGGATCAGCGACATATAATGATGCATCCAGCCATCAAGGAATGTGTATTGAATTGTCAGGATCAAGCCTGTTACTGTTACTGCCAATAGAATGATCAATGGCAGAATATCGAACTCGAATCGCTGGGTTACTTTAACATCGTAGTCAGTGATGCGTCGGTAGAGGGCCATCCCCGCTCCGATCAACACCATGATTGCGCCGATATTCAAGCCGTTATAGACGATTTCAGCGAAAACTCCGTGCGCCGCCATCGTGATGGTCTGCATATCAAACACGATGATCTGGTATGTTTCCGGGTCGATCAGATCAAAACGCATCCAACCGAATGTAAGCCCGAATGTAATCGCGAATGAGATGATACAGCCCCAAGAAATCATGAAGTGCTGGATTCCGCGGTAGATCCCGCGCTGGAAAATGAATTTTTGTAAAATGATGTTATCAATCAATGTTTTGAATAGTGCTTTAGAATTTCGTTTCAGTCTTTCTTTATTAAAAAGGTTATCAACACTTCGCTTCGCCACTCTGTTAGTGGCTTTGCGCCACATCCAGAAGCTCATCCTGATTGTCAGGCCAATCGCAAAGACGGTTGATGAAATTGCATATCCTAGAAGCGCCATATCAATATGGACAAACTTCGATGTTGAATACCACATTGAGAAAAATAATAAAAGCACAACGACAAAGGAATACATGCTTGTTTTTGAGTAAAAAGATTTCTCGAATTTGTACAACTTTGCTACCTCCCTGTAAATCGTTCCCGATTTCAAAATTCATCTTATCATGGAAATACAGTCTCAAAAGGGTTAAATTGTAAACACTTTGTGAATAGTGAAAAATTGATTTAATAATATTTCAGAGCCCTAACCTCCACTGTGTACCTTACTTAACTAAATCTTAAGGGAGGCAGATTAAAAGATATGTGAAGTCCGTCACACCAGAATAAGTGGACACAAAATCGTAATAAATTCGTGAGGGACTTAACATTTTGGCAGCTGGTAATAGGCAACAACAAAAGTCATATTCGGTTATTTTAGTGAATGGTAAAATGATGGCCTCGAGCAAGTTGAGTTAATAGAAGTCCGGCATGCATATGCCTATACTGAAACTATCAAGCTAGAAAGGTTGGGGAGTTATGGACAATTTCAAAGCTTTTATGGTGAACAAGACAGATGATGATTTTACAGCGGAGGTAAAAACGATTGGACTGGATGATTTACCTGCTGGTGATGTGGTGATCAAGGTTGCCTATTCAAGCGTCAACTTTAAAGATGGGCTTGCGAGCATCCCGAATGGCAAGATTGTCAGATCCTATCCCTTCGTCCCTGGCATCGACCTTGCAGGTACGGTTGTCCGTTCAGATGACAGCTCCTTCAAGGAAGGCGATGCAGTCATTGCCACCAGTTATGAAATAGGGGTTTCCCACTATGGAGGGTTCAGTGAATTTGCGCGTATTCCAGCAAAATGGATCGTGCCTTTGCCTGAGGGGATGAATCTAAGGGAAGCTATGGTTTTCGGAACAGCCGGATTCACTGCAGCATTGTCCGTACACCGACTGGAAGAGAACGGGCTTACTCAAGACAAAGGGAAGGTACTCGTTACAGGAGCAACCGGAGGAGTTGGCAGTGTCGCTGTGGCAATGCTGGCGAAAAGAGGGTATCACGTCGTTGCCAGCACAGGGAAAGCATCAGAGCACGAATACCTTCGAAAAATTGGAGCTGAAGAAATCATCAGCCGTGAAGATGTCGTTGGTGAAAAGACGAAGCCTCTCGATCAGCAGCTTTGGGCTGCAGCCGTCGACCCCGTCGGCGGAAAGACTTTATCTGCAATCCTCAGTAAGCTTGAATACAACGGTTCAGTCGCAGTCAGCGGCCTGACTGGCGGAACAGATGTCCCAACAACCGTTTTCCCGTTCATACTGAGAGGAATAAATCTTCTTGGCATAGATTCAGTATATTGCCCAATGGAGACGCGGAAGCTTCTTTGGCAGCGAATGGCAACCGACTTGAAGCCTGAAGGATTATTGGAAACAATTCAAAATGAAGTAACATTAGAAGAACTGCCTGGCGTCCTTGCCAACATCTTAAAAGGCGAGAACCGCGGACGGACGATTGTAAAAATGTAAAAAAAGCCCGAATCCAGTTTGATTTGCTGGTTTCGGGCTTTTTTTGAGGCTAATTAGAATTTCTCCATTAATTGTGTGCTGTCAGCTGCTCTGAATCTACTTTTGCCAAGTGCCCGCAGTCATTCACGAACATCACGATCTTCTGAGTGCCATTCAGTTTGAGCAAATGAATTCCGGTATCTCCAGTAGGGAAATAAGTATCCGATAAAACTGGCAGATTCAAAAACGCTCTTAGCAGGTTAGAAATCATTCCTCCATGCGAGACAATCGCAATTCGTTTCTTTCCTGCGCTTTCGGCAAGAATCTTTGAAAATACTGTTTGGGCACGGAAACGGAATTCAAGTTCGGATTCCCCCTCCTCAATCGGTTCATGGGGTTTCCTGCCCCCCTCCGGCTCCGGATACCGGAGCTTTGCTTCCGCATATGGCAGCCCTGCCAAGACTCCATTATTAAACTCTCTCAAACTATCCTCTTCGATAACCGGGATTCCCGTTTCTTGACTAAGGATTTCTGCCGTTTCTCGAGCGCGTTTCAAGGTGCTTGCCCAAATTACTTCTGGCATGTATTTCTCTTTTACTACTCTAGCCATTTCCTTTGCCTGCCTGCGGCCATGATCCGTCAGCAGCAAATCCGCACGGCCTTCATGCACCTGAAGGATATCCCCTTCTGACTCACCATGCCTGATCAATAGAATTTCCATGTCTTTTCCCCTTTAAAAAAGTATATAAAAAGTAATTCTGCATGGTCATGAAAATCCCTTTTAACGAGGGAAAATTTTGGATAAATTTTACTGATTGACTCTTTTTCTCCATAAAAAATGACTCACATTTTCACATGAGTCATTTCCCCTATTTTACAGGACCAAGGCTTGACCTTCTGATCACCTGGTTAATCACCTCAGAAAACACTAGTCCAACAGCTATTGCACCGGAAATCATCGATGCTTTTGCTGCCAAAGAAAGGGCTACACTATAATCATTTTCCACGAAGTTCCTCATCGCATCATACGCAAGTCCGCCTGGAACCAGCGGGATAATTCCCGCTACGCTGAAAATAATGATCGGCGTCCGGTAGGCCTTCGCGAATACCTGGCTGACAACAGCAATTAAAAATGAGGCCATCAAGGTCGCGAAGATCGTGCCGAATCCATTGGTATCAAGCGCAAAATATACAATCCAGCCTACCATCCCGGAAATACCGCACTTCACCAACGATTCCTTGGGGGCGTTGAAAATAATTCCGAACGCTGCGGACGCAATAAAACTCGTAATAAGGTGTTCAATATAAATCATCGCCACTTCTCCTGACTACAAGAAAGATAAAATTGCCGCTATGCCTGAGCCAATCGCAAATGCCGTTAACAGCGCTTCTGCTCCTTTTGACAACCCCGAAACCAGGTGGCCCGCCATCAGATCCCTGACCGCATTCGTGATCAGCAAACCCGGTACAAGCGGCATTACTGAACCGATGATGATTTTATCAAGCTCCTGGCCCAGCCCGAATTTTACAAAGAAAAACGAAATCATCCCAATAAAAAAAGAAGACAGGAATTCTGCGAAAAATTTTACCGGAACGATCCTGTGAAAATAAACGACAAGAAAGAAACCTATCCCACCCGCAGCCATTGATGGCAGGAAGTCAAGCCAGCTTCCCATGAACATGATTGTAAAACAGCCGCTTGCGATTGCAGCTGCAGCAATCTGAACTGCAAACGAGTAAGTTAAATTTGCTTGTTCAATCTCCATAAGAAGTTTGCAAGCTTCTGCCAATCCAACCTCTCCGCTGCTTATTTTCCGCGAGATGCCGTTGACCATGGCGACTTTTCTTAAATCTGTCGTCCGCTCGGAAATCCGCACAAGCTTCGTCCGTTCGGGGCCTACCCCTTCTACTGAAAAAATAATGCCGGTTGGCGTTACATAGCTATGCGTCTGGTCAATGCCAAATGCAGAAGCCATCCGCGACATCGTATCCTCTACCCGATATGTCTCAGCGCCGCTTTGAAGCATGATTTTCCCTGCCAGTATGCATGCCCGCATCACTTCAAATGTTTGATCCTGATTCTCCATAAAAGTCCTCACTTACCAATCCGTACTGTTAAATTTCTTTATCAGTTTAAATCATAAGAGTGCCAATAAGCAACCATAATTAAAGCCAGCCCTTCACACATGGCTGGCTTTTGGTTCCTATTTAAGAAGTAGCTTCATTAGGCTGGTGAACAGCTTTTTTTCGTCTGCCCTTTAAAATGGTTAGAATCAATGCCAACACGATAAATCCACTGGAAATCTGGAATAAAGTTCCCAGTTCAATATACTGGGCAAGGATACCGAATACCAATCCGCTCAGGCCTATTCCCAGGTCAATGGATGAGAAGAACATTCCATTCGCTACTCCACGGCGGTTTGACGGTGTCATGGATAATGTCCATGATTGAAGAGTTGGGATCAATGAACCAAATCCAACTCCGAATAACACTCCGGCTACAGCAATCATCGCGCTTGAGTGGGCAAATGACAGGACCCACATGCCCGCGAAGGTAATCGAAATTGTTAAAATGACAAGCCTGATTGGTCCTTTCTGGTCAAACCATTTTCCGGCAACAGGACGTGAGAGTGATGCAAAGATCGCATTAAATAGGTAAAACAAGAAAATTTGCTCGATCCCGCGTTCTTCGCCAAAAATGACAATGAATGTGACAATCGTTCCATAGCCAAGACTAATCAGCAGCGTGAGCGTTGCAGGAAACCAGCCAGCTTTTTCAATAAGAGAACCTAAATAGGTAAACTTCAAATCTTCCTTCTTCGTCTTTAATACTTGGTCAGGAGTCTGGTAGTGTACCGATGCAAGCAACAGCAGGGCAATGGCACCCAGCACTCCTGAAATATAAACGAGATTATCAAAAGTGGTGATCTGGTATAAAAAGATTCCCAAACTTGGAGCGATGATCATTCCTATTGTTATAGAAAGACCAAAATAACCCATACCTTCCCCAAGCCGGGAGTTAGGTACAACATCCACTGCTGCCGTTCCGTTTACCGTTGTAGACCAGCCCCATGCAAGACCATGCAACAATCGAAACGCAAGGAAAATGATAACGACCTGAGACAGCGGGTATAAGAATGTGATCAAAAGAAGCATCAGCGCTCCAATCAAAACGAGAGGCTTCCTTGTTCTGTACTCAAGCATAAATCCGATAAACGGCCGGCTCAAAACAGCCCCTATCGAGAATAGCGCGGTAACAAGGCCTATTTCAGTCCCTGTCGCCCCTATTGATTTTATATATGGCGGCAATGTAGGATCAGCATCTGGAATGACATGAAGATAAATAGATTCCCGACCATTAATTTGATGAACGAAGAGGTCCATAATGGTTCCTTTGTTTGTGACAATGTATATCTCCCCTTTTTCTAAAAGGCTGTTTTCGTAGATTGATGTTAAAATCCCAAAGCTGATTTTAACGTAATATAAAGTCATTTTGCAGGTCGGTATTAAGTTTGCATGCTCTTTTCTCATAAAAAGAGTCAACTTTTCGAAGAAAAATAGGGCATTCAATCCTATTTTGTAGTTAACAGCAACAAAGTTTGAGAAAAGAGCCTTCTAAAAAAAGAAAAAAATCTTCTGCACGAGAAGATTTCCATGTGTATTTCGCATCTCTAAATAATACCACAGCCCAGCGGATAAATAAAAGGAAAATTTTGTTTTTATTGAAGGTTTTGCTTCTGCCGGCGGAGTTGAAGTTTCGGAGTTTCTAGGAGGCGACAC
>NZ_BAUW01000015.1 GCF_000517385.1 Mesobacillus boroniphilus JCM 21738
GAACAAAAAGCGCAAGCGCCTCGCTCAGCCCCGACAAGCGCTGGAGCTGGACAATTTTCTCAAAGATAATCCTTCACTTTCTTATCTCTAAATAAGCAAGCTCTTGATGTTATGAGGTTCTAAGGTGATTTCTTGCTAAAGGGTAATGTAAGCGCTTTATCATAATATTCATTTTACTGTAAAAATAGTAGAAATTGAAACACTTTGCTAAAAATTCTGCCATATGTCGAATTTTCACTGTGAGTCAACTTCTACTATTCAAGTTTTAAGTATTAATTTGTATTAAGAAACAAGCGGTTTGATTTCTCCGAAAACGGATTTTTCAAGAAGTTCGGCTACGTCTAGTGTATCAACGTTTTCTTCTACTTCCTTCGCTTTCGTTCCATCAGATAGCATTGTCAGGCAGTATGGGCATCCTGAGCTGATGACGGATGGATTCACAGCAAGTGCCTGCTCTGTACGGGATACATTGATCCTGTGTCCTGTTTCTTCTTCCATCCACATCAAGCCGCCTCCAGCGCCACAGCACATTGCTGTTTCACGGCTACGTTCCATTTCCTTCAGATCCACACCAGGAATCGCCTTGAGGATATCACGCGGTGCGTCATATACTTCGTTATAGCGTCCAAGGTAGCAGGAGTCGTGGAAAGTGATCGTTTCGTTCACTGCATGTTTCGGAACCAGCTTTCCTTCTTTAACTAATTGCGCAAGAAGCTCGGTGTGGTGGTATACCTCACCTTCAAAGCCGAAATCAGGATACTCGTTCTTAAAGATATTGTATGCGTGAGGGTCGATCGTCACGATTTTCTTCACTTCATTTTTCTCGAATTCTTCAATATTCTTTGTCGCAAGTTCCTGGAACAGGAACTCGTTACCAAGGCGGCGTGGTGTATCGCCGGAGTTCTTTTCCTTGTTTCCAAGGATTGCGAACTTGACGCCTGCTTCGTTCAATAGCTTAGCGAACGAAAGGGCAATCTTCTGGCTGCGGTTGTCAAATGAACCCATCGCGCAACCCAGAATAAGTATTCGAATTCTTCATCTGCCTTTTTCATTTCTTTTACCGTAGGAATGACAACATCGTCGCGAAGCTCGCGCCAGTTTTCCTTTTCCTTACGGTTCAAGCCCCAAGGGTTGCCCTGGCGCTCGATATTCGTCATCGCGCGCTGTGCGTCAGCATCCATCTTACCTTCAGTCAAAACAAGGTAACGACGGAGGTCGATGATTTTGTCAACGTGTTCGTTCATAACCGGACATTGGTCTTCACAGTTACGGCAAGTTGTACATGCCCAGATTTCTTCTTCTGTGATGACATCGCCGATCATGCTTGGATTGTAGGCAAGGCCTGCTGCTGCTTCATTCGCACCCTGGCCTGCTGCAGCCAAAGCAATCTGGTTGCCCTTTGTATTGGAAAAAGCAAATGTCGGAACCCAAGGCTGCTTTGAAGTGACAGCGGCACCGTGTAGCGTCAGATGGTCACGCAATTTTACAATCAAGTCCATTGGCGACAGCATTTTTCCAGTGCCTGTTGCCGGACACATATTCGTACAGCGCCCGCATTCTACACAAGCATAAAAGTCTATCATTTGTTCATAATTGAAATCAGTGATTTTACCGGCACCGAATGTTTCCTGTGTTTCATCTTCAAAATCGATTTTTGTAATCTTTCCTGGTGAATCAACCCTCGTTAAATAAACATTGGCTGGACCGGCAATCAAGTGAGCATGCTTGGATTGCGGTACATATACCAGGAATGCAAGCAAGAACAAGAGGTGAACCCACCATGCGATATAGAAAATCGTGATGGCAGCTGCCTCAGGAATTCCGCTGAAAACCGCTGCAATAAGCGATGCGACCGGTTCAGTCCATGTTCCTTCATGGCCGTGCCAGATCATGCTCATTGCGTTTCCGAGCAATACAGATAGCATCAGTCCGCCGATGAACAGCAATACCAGCCCGTTCTTGAATCCGCGCTTCAGGCGGACAAGCTTTTCAACATAACGGCGGTAAAAAGCCCATACTACCGCTACAAGAATCGTAAGCGTAACGAGCTCCTGAAAAAACGTGAAACCTGGATATAAAGGGCCTAATGGCAAATGCGAGCCAGGCTTGATTCCTTTCCAGATAAAATCAATTGCCCCAAACTGCACAAGAAGAAATCCATAGAAAAACATAACGTGGATCGCACCGCTTTTCTTGTCCTTTAAAAGCCTTTTCTGGCCAAATACATGGACAAGGATTCTTCTCCAGCGATCCTTGATATCATTATCAAACTCTGATTTCTTGCCGAGCTTGATGTACTCGATTCTCGTCTTCACCACGTATACAAACAAGCTGACAGCGTAAGCGGTTACAAGCAAGAATGCGATTAGATTAATCCATAGCAGACCGTTCATAAAAATCATTTACCCCTTTCGATGCTGGTTTTTGGACGTAAATTTTTAACCAAACAAATTTTCTGAATATACCTTTAACTACATTATATAATGAATGAGCATTCAGTCAACTCATTTCCTTTCATTTCTGAAAATTGTTTATACTTCCTCTTTTACAGGAACTTAACATATATGAAGCAATTTCGGCAAAAATAATATGAAAAGCGGAAGCGCCTCGGTCAGCCCCGACAAGCGCTGGAGGGCCTGACAGTGAAGTCGTTCTTTGACTTCATTGGCAGGACCGAAGCGACTCGAGCTGCTCAAAGCTAACGCTTCTCGCAAGATACTCGAGAAGTATAACCAGGGATGAAAACTGGCTAGGCGCTGGAGCTGGACACTGATCGAGGTGAACCTGGCGATGCTTTAATTTACTTTCAAGGGAGCCGAATTGCTATGAATTTCGGATTGATTTTGATTGCAATAATAGCAGGGCTTGTCCTATGGCTCTATGCAGACTTCACGCTTGGCAGGAAAAATCACCTGGCAAATGCCAAAACAAATACGCTGCCTGTCCGGGAAAGCAACCTTGCCATTTTTGCCGAAGGGCCTGAATTGTTCGACGACCTTTTTTCCGAATTAAAAAATGCAAGGCAGCACATTCATATTTTGTTTTACATCGTTCAGGATGATAAAATCAGCCAGGAATTCCTCACTATTTTAAAAGAAAAGGTTAAAGCCGGAGTCGAGGTTCGCCTTATGGTCGACTGGGTGGGCAGCGGCTGAAACGCAAAACAATTCAATCGCTGAAGGCTGCCGGAGTGGAATTCGCCTATTCCCAAATGCCCAAATTTCCTTTCCTGTTTTATTCCTCGCAGGTACGGAATCACCGGAAGATCACCGTCATTGACGGAAAAATCGCCTATCTCGGCGGCTTCAATATTGGTAAAGAGTATAATGATCAGGATCCAACGCTATCGCCATGGCGCGATTACCATCTAAAAATGACGGGTGAAGGCGTGACCGATCTGCAATCCGAGTTTCTTGAGGATTGGCATGCTGCTGCAAAAGTCAATTTGCTGCAAAACAAAGCCTATTTCCCTGCTCTCGAAAAAGGCACGATCCGTCAGCAGCTTGTTCCTACAGAAGGCATCCTGCTGGAGGAAATGATGTCAGACCTGATCAGCAATGCAAAGACCTCGATTTTTATTGGGACGCCGTACTTCATCCCAAGTAAAAGGGTATTCAATTTATTAAGGGAATCGATCACAAGAGGTGTGTCAGTTACGGTCCTTGTCCCGCTCGTTTCTGACCATGTCCTTGTCAAGGAAGCATCCTTTCCTTATTTGAGAACTCTGATTAAGGATGGATCCCAAGTCTACCAGTTTTTAAATGGATTTTACCATGCAAAGGTCCTGCTCGTGGATGATGAGGTTTGTGACGTTGGTACCGCCAATTTTGATAAAAGAAGCATGTTCTTGAATTATGAATTGAACTGCCTGATATATGATGGTGATTTTATTAAAAAAATTAAGCGGATCCTGACAGAAGACATCCTGAACTCAAGGAAGGCTGCTTTGGTTGACTTCACCCATGCGCCTCTAAAGGAAAAAGCTGCGCGTACAATATCCTATTTTTTGTAAAAGAACCGGCCATCTGGGCAATGAAGGAGTGTCGCTATGATTATTCGGGTGGGCTATGTATCCACCGCCATCAGCCTGTGGGATGCATCTCCCTCCAAGGCACTTACATTTGCTCGTTACGGTCAGCTGCCAAAGGAAGAACGTCATGAAAAGCTGCTTTCCGTGACCTATCAGAACCTTGTGAACACAGAAAGAATGATACACTACAATATCGCTCATGATATCCCTTTGTATCGCTTTTCCAGTTCGATTGCGCCTCTGGCTACCCATCCGGAGGTTAAATGGGATTATGTCACGCCGTTCCGCGACAAGTGGCTGGAGATTGGCGCTTTGGTGAAAAGGCATGGGATTCGTACAAGTTTTCATCCGAACCAATTCACGCTGTTCACTTCCCCGAGAGATGAAGTGACGGCTAATGCAATCATCGATATGGAATACCATTATGGCATGCTGAAAGCAATGGGACTCGAAAACGAAGCGATCATCAATATCCATATTGGCGGGGCATACGGAAACAAAGAAGAAACGATTTTGCGCTTCCATGAAAACCTTGCCAAACTGCCAGAGCATATCAAAAAAATCACTACGCTTGAAAATGATGATAAAACGTATAATGCAGAAGAAACACTGGCAGCTTGCCTGAAAGAAGACGTGCCATATATGTTTGATTATCATCACCACATGGCGAATCTATGTGAGCAGTCTTTAGAAAACTTGCTCCCGGCCGGCTTCGCAACATGGGAACGAACTGGCTTGAAACCTAAGATCCATATCTCCTCCCCAAAATCAAAAAAAGCATATCGATCACACGCGGACTATGTTGACTCAGAATTCATCCTGCCATTGATTGATATCCTGCGTGGCATCGGCCAGGATGTTGATTTCATGATTGAAGCGAAGGAGAAAGACAAAGCAGCACTCAAGCTGGTCGAGGATTTGGCTAAAATTCGCGGTGTGAAACGGATTGGCGGAGCTATTTTGGAGTGGAAGACATGATTAGCATGCTTACTTATGAAAAAAAATTGACTTTATAGCGGGGAATTCATTTTTATAGCGGAAATCTTGATTTTATAGCGAAAAAATATCTATTATAGGGAAAATAAACTTTTTATAGCGACATTCTAATTTTTATAGCGAATTGGAAATTTGACTTGTTTTTTTTCCAAATTTAAAAGACCCAGCCATCTTCGGCTGGGTCTTACTATTTCCAAACTACATCTTCTCCGGAGCAGATACTCCAATTATTTCAAGAGCATTCTTCAATGTGATCTGCGCTGTCTTGATCAGCGACAGGCGGGCCACTGTTCTTTGTTTATTGTCCAGATCCAATACTTTCTCAGCATTGTAGAAGCTGTGGAATACGGATGCCAATTCGAAAATGTAGTTCGAGATTCGGTGCGGCATGCGCTTCTGTGCTGCTTCGGCAACGGCCAGCGGGAATTCGCCAAGCTTTTTCAGCAGGTCGATTTCCTTCTCGGACTGGATATGCTTGAAATCTGCCTCTATATCGAAAATCAAACCTTGCTCTGCAGCAGAACGCAGGATGCTGTTAATACGAGCGTGCGCATACTGTGCATAGAAGACTGGGTTTTCATTTGACTGGGAGACGGCAAGGTCAAGGTCAAAGTCCATGTGAGTGTCCGCGCTTCTCATCGCGAAGAAGTAACGAACTGCATCCAGGCCAACTTCATCGATCAAGTCACGCATCGTGACAGCCTTTCCTGTACGCTTGCTCATTTTCATCTTCTCGCCGTTCTTGTACAGGTGGACGAGCTGGATGATTTCAACTTCAAGCGCTTCACGGTCATAGCCAAGAGCCTCGATTGCTGCTTTCATACGTGGGATATAACCGTGGTGGTCCGCTCCCCAGATGTTGATCAACTTTTCAAAGCCGCGCTCAAGCTTATCCTTATGGTAAGCAATATCCGGCAATAAATACGTATAAGAGCATCCTGCTTAATCAGCACGCGGTCCTTATCATCGCCAAGCTCAGACGAACGGAACCAAGTCGCGCCATCCTCTTCATAGATATGGCCATTCGCACGCAACACTTCAAGTGCCACATCGATTTTTCCATTTTGGTATAGAGAAGTTTCAGAGTACCAAACATCAAACTTAACACGGAAGTTCTCGAGGTCCTGCTTCAGCTTTTCCATTTCATATTTCAAGCCGTACTCACGGAAAGCGTCGAAACGTTCCTGATCAGAAACATTCACATACTTATCGCCGAACTCTTCAGCAAGGGTTTTCCCTATCCCGATGATATCAGCACCATGGTAGCCGTCCTCAGGCACAGGCTTGTCCATGCCAAGCGCCTGGAAATAACGTGCCTCAACAGACAGCGCCAGATTATTGATCTGATTGCCCGCGTCGTTGATGTAATATTCACGAGATACATCGTATCCTGCCTTAGCAAGCACATTGCACAGTGAATCGCCGACGGCCGCACCGCGCGCATGGCCAAGGTGAAGGTCGCCGGTCGGGTTGGCAGAGACGAACTCGACCTGGATTTTCTCCCCATTTCCTATATTCGATTCCCCATAATTGTCTCCAGCTTCAAGGATTGCCGGAATCAAATCCGTCAAATAGCTGTTATCCATGTAAAAGTTGATGAAACCCGGTCCTGCGATTTCAATTTTCTCGATGGATGCCTTGCTTTTATCGAAGTTCTCGATCAGCTGCTCCGCAATTTGGCGAGGTGCTTTCTTCGCTACGCGTGCAAGCTGCATCGCCATATTCGTGGAGTAATCCCCATGCGCTTTTTCCTTGGGCGTCTCTAAAATAACGGCCGGAATTTGCGCTTCCTCAGCTAGACCAGCTTTGATGATTGCCTGCTTGATTTCTTCCTTCAGCTTCAATTGAACCTGTTCAACTATATTCATTTGCCTTCCTCCTTATAATTGATCGTCAAATGGTATGTACCCGCAGTCGCGCCTGTATTGCCATGTCATACAGCAAGTCCACATGGCCCTCCTGCTTCATCTCGTTAAAATCAGTATCAAGCCGCTTCGTGAGCGCAGAAGTCTGCAGCAGCCCATATTGGGTTTGGTAATTTCCCGGATTTTTTTTATTCAGCAGAAAAAGAAGCCTCATCTTGATCGCACCGCTGCGCAAAATCAGCACTTCGTCCCCTGATATTTTAACCGTCGTATGGACATCCCCTTCCTCCATTACTTCATCATATTGGAGGTACGAGCTGTTTGCCTTTTTATAGTATCGGCCAAAAGTGGTCAATTCAAAAGTTTCCTTCTCTTTGCCACTATAAATCACCGTTTTTACCGTCACCTTGACAGGAATCTGTTCAGCGGGTTTACTAGACACCGTTAACACGCCCTTTTCTTGTCCAGCTTCAGCGCTTGCCGGTTTTGACAAAGTCGCTTATGCTTTTCTATCTTCATTATAACTTTATAAGTATAAATATTCTCCTTTGAAAGTGCAAGGAGCGCAGAGGGAATTGGGTTTTGAATCAGTAGGGAAATTTAGGTATACACGTATTGGGTTAGTCCCCCTCCAAATCGGGTATTGATTATCAAAACCTTTTAAGGAGGTGGCATACATGAAAATCGAAGTTAAATGCGAAGTAGAAAACTGCAAATATTGGGCTGAAGGCGATCAATGTGTTGCCGATTCAATCCTTGTAGTAGCAGATACCGGAAAACAAGCACTAAATGAACGTGAAACCATTTGTGATACATTCGAAAAGATGTAAGTGAAGGAAGCTGGATGGCGATTTGCTATCCAGTTTTTATTTTTTGACTAAAATTCTCTAATTTTTGTATGATAACTTGCTTTATTCGCACAACTCATGATTTATTCGTAAATTACCTTGTTTTATTCGCAAATATCCGTGTTTTTTCGCAAAAAAAAGCATTTATTCGCAAACTGGAAATTACCACTGGTTTTTTCCAATTTTAAAAGGAGAAGCAATCTGCCCCTCCTCCTTAAATTCCCCTAATTAGAAAAACAGCATCCCAACTGAAATAACGATACCTGAAACGATCAATATCAACACACAATACCCCATGATGTCTTTTGCCTTGAGCCCGGCAATCGCCAGTGCTGGCAATGCCCAGAATGGCTGGATCAGGTTGGTCCACGCGTCGCCCCAGGCAACGGCCATCGCTGTTTTCGGGATGGATACTCCAAGGGTCTGGGCTGCTTCAAGCATGACTGGTGCCTGGACCGCCCACTGCCCTCCGCCCGATGGGACGAAGATGTTAACCAAACCCGCACTCAGGAAGGCGAAGAATGGGAATGTGAATTCATTCGAGATCGATACGAATCCTTCTGACATGACAGCAGCCAGGCCAGACGCCGTCATCATCCCCATGATTCCTGCGTAAAAAGGGAATTGGATGATGATTCCGCTTGCTCCTTTTACCGCGTTCACGGCTGCATCAAGGAAACGCTTTGGCGTACCATGGAACAGGATGCCAAGGAACAAGAAAATGAAGTTGACGATATCAAGATTCAACTTAAATCCATTTGTAGCAAAATAGTAAAATAAGAACACAAGTCCAAAAATACCGGTCAGCAATGAAACGATCCGGCTGTTCTCAAGCTTTTCCGCAGGTGTCAATGCTCCCTGCTCGAGGGCGGCAGCCTGTGCGTCATTTTCCAGCAATACAGGGTCGACCGTAACTGTTTGGTCCTTAGACGGCATCATCAAGCGGTTAACGACCGGCAATACGAGAAATAAGATTAAGATAATGAAAAGGTTGAAGCCGGCAAAAATCGTCTGATCTGTCGAGATGATACCAATCAAATCCTGCGAGAAGTGGCCTTCTGTCGCGATTGTCAGTGGAATAGAACCGGAAATACCGCCATGCCATACAATGAATCCAGAGTAAGCGCTTGCAATTAACAGCCTGTAATCCACGTTTTTAACCTTCTTAGCCAGCTCCTTCGCAAACAACGCTCCAATGACCAACCCAAATCCCCAGTTAATCAAGCTGGCAATCATGGATACTACTGTGACAATGATAATAGCCTGACCTGGAGATTTTGCAAGCGAAGCAAGTGCTCCCAAACCCTTTTTAAATACATTGCTGCTCGCGAGCACATGACCTGTGACAAGGACAAGCACCATCTGCATCGAGAACGTCAGCAATCCCCAGAATCCTCCGCCCCAATGCTGGACCATCTGGTACGGACCGCTGTCTGTAAAAATAAGGCCTAATCCAAATACAACAAAAGTTAAGATGATGACAAAAAGAAACGGATCAGGCAAATACCGCTGCATGATGCGGTTGAAAAAAGAAACCAACATTTTCATCCTTTTTACCCCCATTTTATTAGTTACTTACATTATCATTATACTTTCTATATTATTCAGAATATTCCTTCCTATGAAAGTAACTATTAGTAACAGGTCATTATTTTTACGCAAAAAAAACGCTCCCTTTTCACGAAGGGAGCGGCAACTAAATTTATTTTACAAAACCAAGCAGCATTTCACGGATGATTTTGCTTGCTGTGTTGGCTGTCATTTCGGATGTATCATAGATTGGCGCGATTTCTACAAGGTCTGCTCCAACTACGTTCACACCAGAGTTAGCAATTGCATGGATTGATGCAAGCAGCTCCTTGGAAGTGATACCGCCGGCGTCAACTGTTCCTGTTCCAGGTGCATGTGCAGGATCAAGAACGTCAATGTCGATTGTGATATATACTGGGCGGCCAGCAAGCTTAGGCAATACTTCCTTCAGAGGCTCAAGAACCTCAAACTTGGAAATGTGCAGGCCCACTTCCTTCGCCCAATCGAATTCTTCCTTCATTCCGGAACGGATTCCGAATGAGTAAACATTTTTCGGTCCAATTTTCTCAGCAATCTTGCGGATTGGCGTTGAATGGGACAGCGGCTCGCTTCATAGTGTTCACGCAGGTCAGCGTGTGCGTCAATATGGATGATCGCCAGGTCTTCGTATTTTTTTGACACTGCCTTCATCACTGGCCATGATACCAGGTGCTCGCCGCCCATTCCAAGCGGGAATTTTTCCTCAGCCAGAAGCTTGTCCACGTATTCTTCGATTAAATCCAGGCTTTTCTGGGCATTGCCGAATGGAAGCGGGATATCTCCTGCATCGAAATAGATAAGGTCAGTCATCTCGCGATCAAGATAAGGGCTGTACTCTTCAAGTCCAATTGATACCTCGCGGATACGGGTCGGGCCAAATCGTGAACCCGGACGGTAGCTGACTGTCCAGTCCATAGGCATACCGTACAGGACTGCCTTACTTTCTTCAAAATTAGAATGGCTGCCGATAAACACATTGCCAGAATAGGCTTCATCAAAACGCATTCCAAACACCTCTTTCAATTGTTTTTACAAATTCTAAAATTACATTTTTCACTTCGAGAAATGTCCAGCTCCAGCGCCTAGCCCCTCGAGTCACTTCGATCCGCTCAATGAAGTCAAAGAACGACTTCACCGGTCGGCCCTCCAGTGCTTGTCGGGGCTGACCAAGGCACTTCCGCTTTTCTGCATTAAAACGGCCCCCGTATTTGACGGGAAGCTATATTTAATATCCTCATTATTTTACAAGATCGCCTACGAATTTAGGCAATACGAAAGCTGCTTTGTGAAGCTCTTTCGTATAGTACTTCGTTTCGATGTCGTGGAAGCGATCCTCGCTCACTTCAAGCGGATCATGCTTCCTTGATCCAAGTGTGAAAGCCCACATTCCGCTTGGGTATGTCGGGATGTTCGCAATGTAAAGGCGTGTGATTGGGAAGATTTCCTTAACATCCTTCTGTACATTGCGGATAAGGTCAGCCTTGAACCATGGGTTGTCAGACTGTGCAACAAAAATCCCGTCTTCCTTCAATGCTTTAAAAATTCCAGCGTAAAAGCCTTTTGTGAACAGGTTTACTGCCGGTCCAACTGGTTCAGTAGAGTCAACCATGATGACATCATACTGGTTGTCGCTTTCCGCGATATGCAAGAAGCCGTCGCCAACCTGGACATCAACACGCGGGTCATCAAGCTTGCCTGCGATTTCAGGCAGGTATTTCTTAGAGTATTCGATTACCTTTCCATCAATATCAACAAGAGTAGCTTTCTTCACGCTTGGGTGCTTAAGCACTTCACGGATAACGCCTCCGTCACCGCCTCCTACAACTAATACATGCTCAGGATTCGGGTGAGTGAACAACGGAATGTGCGCAACCATCTCGTGGTAAACGAACTCATCTTTAACAGAAGTCATGACCATGTCGTCAAGAAGAAGCATATTGCCCCACTCTTCCGTCTCAACCATATCAAGCTTCTGGAATTCTGTCTGTTCTGTATGTAACGTCTTATTCACTTTCATTGTGATACCAAAGTTCTCTGTCTGTTTTTCTGTAAACCAAAGACCCATTTTTCTTCCTTCCTTTCGGCAAAAAATTTCCGTTATGATGCGGCGAATATCATGTGATGGACTGCTGAACTGTCCAAATTTCTTTTGTGCAAGCATGACGCTTTCATATTATTTTTTATGTTTCCCCAACATCACAAATACAAACATCAGAAAAAGTATAGTTGAATCTAGCAAAAATGCAAGCAAAATTTAATTATCTTTGATTCTATGTTTAAAACCTGCTGTTTTTTTCATACTGTTAATATCTACTTTTTTTAGGAGGAAGCAGTATGGAGCTGATGACAGACCAGCGGTTTCGCAAGACGATTAAATATTTGCGTGCTTTGATTTTTTTCGGGCTTGCAGGACTTGCTTTGGCGACTGTACTCTACTTTTCCCTGATCGGTTATGCGAAGCTCCAGGGTCCGCCTCCGCTGGCCGTACCGCAATCGACTTTGTTTTTCTCGGATGATGGAACGGTAATCGGCGAAAGCCATTCCGGCCAAAAGCGATATTGGGTTGCGCTCAAGGATATTTCGCCTCATTTGATTAATGCGACAATTTCTATAGAGGATAAGACCTTTTTTACCCATAATGGTTTTGATTATAAGCGGATTGCCGGGGCTGCGCTTGCTGACATAAAGGCAATGGCCAAGGTCCAGGGGGCGAGCACGATTACCCAGCAGTATGCAAGGAACCTTTATCTCGAACATGACAAGACGTGGAAGCGTAAAGCAACAGAAGCGCTGTACACTTTTCGACTGGAGATGAATTATTCCAAGGACGAGATCCTAGAAGGCTATTTGAATACGATTTATTATGGCAATGGTGCGTACGGTGTCCAGGCAGCAAGCACTTATTATTTTGGCAAGGACGCGAAGGATTTATCCCTGGCTGAAGCTTCCATGCTGGCGGGAATCCCGAAAGGCCCCAGCATTTACTCTCCTTTCGCCTCAATGGAAAAAGCAAAGCAGCGTCAGCAGACCATTTTAAGTACGATGAAGGCAAACGGTTATATCACTGAACTTTACGCGCAGAAAGCGAGCATTGAAAAGCTGGAGCTTGTAGGAGAACATCAGCATTCCCGGATTGGAGCGGCACCATACTTCCAGGACGCTGTCCAGAATGCGCTCAAGAATTCATTGAATTTTGATGACCGGACCATTTCGCTCGGCGGATTGAGGTTTATACGACGCTTAATCTTGATCAGCAGGAAATCGCTGAAAAGTCGATTGATAAAATGATTGCATCCGATTCAGAAATCCAGGCAGGCATTGTGGCGATGGATCCGAAGAATGGACATGTAGTGGCGCTCGTAGGAGGCAGAAATTATGTGGAAAGCCCGTTCAATCGTGCTGTTCAGGCTGTCAGGCAGCCAGGGTCGACCATGAAACCGATCCTGTATTACGCGGCACTCGAGAACGGCTTTACTCCATCATCGACAATGAAAAGCCAGCTGACGACGTTCATGTTCGATGATGGACGTTCAGAATATACGCCACATAATTTCAACAATAAATATGCGGAAGATGATATTACGATGGCACAGGCTTTGGCGTTGTCTGATAATGTGTACGCTGTTAAAACCCATCTTTTCCTGGGAGAGGGAACTCTTGTTGAAACAGCGAAGCGTTTTGGGATTAAGACGGATATGGACGAGGTTCCATCGCTTGCCCTTGGCACATCTGGCGTCAGGGTGATTGATATGGCCAATGCCTACAGTATTTTAGCGAATGGCGGCAAAAAAGTAGATCCTGTGCTGATTAAGAGAGTCGAAAACCATAAAGGTGAAGTAATATACGAGTATAATGCTAAAAAAGAAGAAGTTCTAAAGCCCGAACTTGCCTCGGTGATGACCCATATGATGACAGGCATTTTTGATAAAAAGCTCAATGGCTATTCTTCTGTGACAGGCAGTACGCTGATTAAAAAAATGACACGTCCGTATGCGGCAAAGTCTGGGACGACCGAAACGGACAGCTGGATGATCGGCTATACCCCCCAGCTCGTTTCCGCCGTATGGACAGGTTACGATAAAGGCAAGCCAATTGAACTGACAGTAGAAAAATCCTATGCGAAGAACATCTGGCTGGATTTCATGGAAAAAGCGCTTGATGATGAGCCTGCGAAAAAATTCAAGGCAGCAAAAGGGACTGTTGCCGTCTACGTTGACCCTGCCAGCGGCAAGCTCGCTGCTGACGGATGTCCGGTAAAAAGGCTGACATTATTCGCGGCAGGTACAGAGCCTGCTGAATACTGCACAGATCATTTGGATCATGAAAACCATAAGGAAGAACAGCCTAAGAAGGAAAAGGAAAAGAAGCCTTTGTACAAGCGGATTTTCGGGTTATAAAGGATCCTCTATACCATACAGCGTCAACAACAATTATCTCACTATAATAAGAAGTCAAAAGAAAACCCCGGAAGCAAGTCTCCGGGGTTTTTCTCGTCCTAGCATAAAATGTGTTTTACGCTGTTATCAGTTTACTTTTTTTATTGCATTTGAGCAAGCCAGATATTGTAACTTGCTGTTAAATGTCACAATTTAGACAAATTATTAGGAGAATTATCCAAATATATTAATT
This sequence comes from Mesobacillus boroniphilus JCM 21738, assembly GCF_000517385.1. Classification (GTDB taxonomy): domain Bacteria; phylum Bacillota; class Bacilli; order Bacillales; family Cytobacillaceae; genus Mesobacillus; species Mesobacillus boroniphilus. Next base: position 13,938 of record NZ_BAUW01000015.1, read on the forward strand.
GGCTAATAAATCGCTCTTCAGCTTTTCTTCAGAACGTACCCACATTCCCGAATCATGATTCTTCAAGAAATCAGCTAGAATTCGTTTTGATTTTTCATCCATATGGGCCACAATGATATGGCGCTTGATCGACTTATCAAGACGGTTCACATGCTCAGGCAGCGATTTGTAGCCGCGGCGGATTTCGCGGTTAACGGTCATTGCACAAGCTGTGACACCTGCATAATAAGGACCTTCTTCCTTCCTGTCAATCGTCACCCAGACTACCCAATATGGCTTTGCATCAGGCACTTCATTTCGGTCAGGGAGAAACTTGATCCCTTTTTCTACAGCACTGCGTGCGTGCATCGCACCAACTTCTACAGCTGCCTCGCCCGCATCCACGTCAATGATGACCGGTGAGACATTATCAAGTGTGAGAACACCTTTTCCAAAACCTTATGGCCGTCCATCGGGTCATTTTTGATAATATTGAAGCCAATATTCTTGCCCTTTTTTTCTTCCATGTTGGAAACCTCCTTAAAATGAATCAGAAAAACAGATTGTATATTCCATCGGTCACAGCCGGGATCAAATAATAGAAAACCGGCTGGATTGTATATTGGTCTAGGGGCGTGATCACAAGGATCAAGAAAATGATCGATCCATACGCTTCATACTTGGTCATTTTTGCCCTGATGTCCGCTGGTGCCAGGTCCTCGATTATCCGGTAACCATCAAGCGGCGGGAACGGCAACAGGTTGAATACAAACAGCATTGCATTCAGTCCGATAAAGATATTCAGGAAGTCCAGGAAAAACTCTGGAACCCCAGGCGCCAATCCAAGCATCACAAATATGTACCAGATGGCGAATGCCAGGAAGACTAGAATAAGATTGCTTACGGGCCCGGCAACCGATACAAGCACTCCGGCAAGCTTTGGATTTTTAAACATGAAGCGATTGACCGGAACCGGTCTCGCCCACCCGAATCCTGCGATGAAAATCAAGATGGTTCCCAGCGGGTCCAAATGCTTGATCGGATTCAGTGTCAATCGTCCCTGTCTCTGTGCAGTCGGGTCGCCAAATTTATACGCAACCCAGGCGTGCGCGAATTCATGGACCGCGAAGGCAATCATTAACGCAGCTGCCACATACGGAATTTCCTCTAACGAATAGGGTAAGCTCACATTCCATTCCCCTTTTTTGACTTTTCTTTGTCCAGCTCCAGCGCCTAGCCCCTCGAGTCGCTTCGATCTGCCCAATGAAGTCAAAGAACGACTTCACCGGTCAGCCCTCCAGCGCTTGTCGGGGCTGAACAAGGCGCTTGCGCTTTTCTTAAAGTATAACTCATATTTATGCGAAAGTGAAAAAGACAATCTGCCACCGAACTTGCGAATTTTAGCGAATTATGAAAAACTCAATTTAGATTAAATCAACCATTTCAAGGAGGCAAAGCAAATGCCATACGTAACAGTAAAAATGCTTGAAGGACGCACAGAGCACCAAAAGAAAGCACTAGTTGAAAAAGTAACAGACGCTGTCAGCGAAACAACAGGGGCGCCTAAGGAGAAAGTTGTCGTGTTCATCGAGGAAATGACGAAGAACCACTATGGTGTTGCAGGCAAGAGGTTGAGTGACGAATAGAGTCAATAAAAGCTCAGAGAATTCTGGGCTTTTTCCTTTTATGTGACCGTGAACCGCAGTTTCTTCTTTTTCACGGGCACATGTTTTCCTTTCTTGTGCCCGTGAACCGCGGTTTCCTCTTTTCACGGGTACATACTATATACTGCCTAACTAACCCTTCTTCCCCATAACAAAAAAACGAGCACAAAACCCAAAGTAGGTTCCATACTCGATTCATAATAAAAATCTTCTTATGCCAACAATTGCTTTGATTTATTTTTCAAGCCCTCGATATACGCATAAGCTCCATCAATTTCTTCATCGGTGTATTTCTGGCTCTTTTTTACAATCTGGATTTTTTCCCGAACCTCAGCTTCTGGCAAGTTATCAAAATACAAAACAGTTGAAACAAGTTCAAGGAATCTTGCATTCTGGTCGTTAATGTCGGTCAGGCAATCGCGAGGCATGGCATCTCGACTGTGTTTTCACCGAGGAATTCCTGGCCTGCTTCGGTCAATGTGTAACGGTACTGGTAGTAGCCGCCTTTCTTTTCCTTCACTTCGTCCAAAAAGCCCATGTTGCAAAGTTCTTCCACCCGCAATGTTAGCTCTTCGGAATATGGTCCGTAAAAATGGAACTGGAAGCGTTCCTGGAAAGGGAATTCCATCTTTTTTGCGATATAGATCATTTTCTGCAGTTTTTTCCTGCCGATAATCTCTCCGGAAACTGAAATGGCATGTATGATTTTAGCGTGGTCTTTTAACAAAACGCGTCAACTCCTGTATCAAATGGTCCCATTGTCTAAGTTCAGCTCAAGAATCTGTGCAATCTGTTCAATCTCTGGGCGTGCTTTCTCCTTTTCCAGAAAATCGGAAGGATAATATAATTTATGGTCTGTCCGTCTTTTACCTGAAATGGCATCGACAATATCAGACTCTCTCGATAGCTCACGGATTTCGCCGTTTTTCTTCAGCAGATGGATCGGAAGCCGTTCTTCCTCTTCACCCGGACGGTAAAAATCGTAAGGCAGGTCTGATGATGAATCGACAACCAGGTAATATTCTGGATCCAGTCCCGCCTGCTCAAATAACATGGAAAGCTTCGCAAGCTTCTTATATTCCTTGGCAGGGTCGAACTCGACATATTTAAATAGATTGCGGTTATTGAAGCGGCGGCACAAATCGCTCAGGATTTCGTCCTCTTCTTCCTCCCAAATCTGGAAATAGTAGAGGAACACGGCTTCATCCAGCTTTAAATAGTCTTCCAGTGTCATGCGTTCTTCAAAAATTGAATAAAAATGATGCGGTTTATGTTTAAAGGTGTAGTTTTGCTCGTGAAGGTGTTTGGCACGGTGCAGGATTTTCGTCAGGATGACCTCGGCACTCCTTGTCACTGGATGGAAATAAACCTGCCAGTACATCTGATAGCGGCTCATTATGTAGTCCTCGACAGCATGCATCCCGCTCTGCTTAATCACGACTTGATCCTCGCGCGGACGCATCACACGCAAAATCCGTTCCATATCAAAATGTCCGTAGCTGACTCCTGTAAAATAGGCATCCCTTTGCAGGTAATCCATCCTGTCAGCATCAATCTGGCTTGAAATCAGGCTGATGACAAGCTTATTTTCGTATGTTTTCTCGATGACCTCAGCGACTTTTTTCGGGAAGTCCGGCGCCACTCTGGAAAGCACCTGATTCACTTCTGTATCGCCAAGGATGATTTCCCTTGTAAAATCCTCATGATCAAGGTCGAAAACCTTCTCGAAAGAATGCGAGAACGGCCCATGGCCGAGGTCATGAAGCAGGGCCGCGCATAATGATAGAAGGCGCTCCCCTTCGTTCCATTCAGAACGGGACGCAAAGGCATTGTCCACAATCCGGCGCGTGATTTCATAGACGCCCAGAGAATGGTTGAACCGGCTGTGTTCAGCTCCGTGGAAGGTCAGATACGTCGTGCCGAGCTGCTTGATCCTTCTAAGGCGCTGGAACTCCTTCGTTCCGATCAAATCCCAGATCACCCGGTCACGGACATGGACATAGCGGTGTACTGGATCTTTGAAAACTTTTTCTTCAAATAGCTTTTCTTCCGAATATCCCATCGTTCTCCTTCTTCCTGATTAGCTTGTTTTTATTATAGCCTGTTTCTTTCGTCAAATCATCTCGATTTTCTGCAAATTTTTACAAAAATTGCATATACAAATGGAGAAACTCTTCCTATTCCCTTCCATTCCTATATTCCTCGAGTCATAAACTAGTTTGCAAGTTTGCCTGATTAGAAAAGCGCAAGCGCTTGGTCAGCCCCGACAAGCGCTGGAGGGCCGACCATTGAAGTCGTCCTTTGACTTCATTGGGCGGACCGAAGCGACTCGAGGGGCTAGGCGGTGGAGCTGGACAATTCTCGAAGTGAAAATTTACACTTTCTTATCCTGGAAAAAAATCACCTCTAAACGGTTGTTTAAAGGTGATTTATATAGCTTTTGTTCGGTAGCCATTATATTAAAAATAAAAAACTTACTTAAGTTTCTTCTGGACTTTCTCCATAAGCTCTTCTTCTGTCAGTGCAGCAATTGGCCGGTTATTGACGAACGCGAATGTTTTCTTCCTGCCTGGTCCGCAATAAGACTGGCAGCCGATGTCAACAGTCGCTTCAGGATCCAGCTGTTTCAGCTTCGGAATCAATGTTTTAAGGTTTACGGCCTGACAATCGTCGCAAACACGGAATTCGTTTGCCATTTAGGACAACCCTTTCTATAAATACTGTCAAGCGCCAGCGCCAGCCTCTCAAATCACAAGCATTCTCCCTGCAAAAATCAGGAAAGCCTGAACGCCTCCGCTTTTCGTTTTAGACTAAAGGGTATTTTACCTCTTATTCAAGATGAATGCAAGCTGTTGAACAGGTCCATTTGCTTATCTATTTAAATGAAAAACACGTATTTTACGCAAAAAATCTACTATCCTTCCATTTTACAATGTATAAGCTTTCCAATTTCCGGACAAGATTGAAATATAAGTTTCAATAGTTGACCAAAGTAAAAGGGAGTTGAAGAAAATGAAGACACGCCAGGATGCCTGGACGGAAGAAAATGATTTATTGCTAGCTGAAACCGTGCTGCGACATGTAAGAGAAGGAAGCACACAATTGAATGCATTTGAAGAGGTGGGCGACAAGCTCGACCGCACTTCAGCCGCCTGTGGATTCCGCTGGAATGCAGTCGTCAGGCATAATTATGAAAAAGCATTGCAGCTTGCCAAAAAGCAGCGAAAACAGAGACAGAGAATCCTAGGAAAAGATCAAGGTGGCAAGAAGAAACTGCTTTACAATCCTCCGGTGCCTTCGCTGGATGAAAGTTTGACAGGTTCGCTGCCAGCGGTGGAGCAGGAAGAAGCTCAACCAACCTTCGACCTGTCCATGCTCGAACAGGACGACAAGCAAATTGACGCAGCATTTATGGCTGAAATGCAAGATTTAATGAATAAGAATCAGGAACAAAAGGATTACTCTACTGAAGCAGCTGCCGAAATGGCTGAGATGCCTGCCCAGGAGATGAAAACAGCTGTAACCCAGACGACACATACGCCACAGGTCCGCCACACTGTTCCGCTAACCGGCATGACAATGGGACATGTGATCGCCTACTTGCAAAGCCTAAGTGGCTCATCGCTTCAGGTAGATATTTATAAGAGTGAGAATGAAAGATTGAAGCGCGAAATCAATAGTTTAAGGAAACAAAACGAAGAACTGCAAGGAAAAATAAACAGGCTTGAAGAAAATACGAACACGATGCAGGAAGATTACGAAACACTGATGAAAATCATGAACCGTGCCCGAAAGCTCACTCTGTTTGAAGAAGAAGAACGTTCGGCAACAAAGTTCAAGATGGACCGCAACGGCAATCTCGAAAAAGTAGCGGAATAGAAATCTAGTTGCTAAATAGATAGATGGTAGATGGAGAAGGAGTTATGGCAGCAGCCCCCTCTTAAGCTCTTATAAGACTTTTAAATTAGGAACTTGTAAATTTCATTACGAAAGGTCTCCGAAAAGAGCCTAAAACAAGCCGGAAAACATCTGTTTTCCGGCTTCTATATATTATTCTGAATTGGGCTCGCTAATCCCGCGGCTCCAGGAATTTCTCATTCCGCTCAATGACCCGGTTGTAGTAATGATCAAACAGTTCAATCTCATGTCCGTCCAGGTATCCTGATTCCAGCTCATCGCTGTTGGCGTTCAGGAATTTCAAAAACCTCAGCATCACATCCTGAATCGTCATACTAACACCAAATAGTTCGGAAAGCGAGGCCATGACTTCTGGCTGGACATCCGGATAGATGAATTTTGTCTGTTCCCCTTTTTTAGAAGTGTCATAAAACCCACGGATTAATTCGGCTCTCTGGCTTCCGCTCCCAGTCACACAAAGGTAGATTTGCACGGCGACCCCTTTTTTCAGGCGACGCTGCGAGATTCCAGCAAATTTTTTTCCGCCAATGCTTAAATCATAACTTCCCGGACAATATGACGCAGAAATCTCCCTTGCCTCTATATCTTTATGAAAATCAGCAAACATTTCCTTGATCAATAACCACATAGCATCATAGCCACGGTTGATGTCTATCCCCTTTTCCTTCTCAGGTAAAATAAGTGATAGATTCAGGACTCCTTCATCGAGCACGACAGCAAGCCCGCCAGAGTTGCGGACAATATATTGGTAGCCCTGCTCCTGAAGATAATTCAGTCCCTCCTGGAGATGGGGCAGCCTTGTATCCTGGATTCCAAGGACGACCGTGTCATGGTGCACCCACGCTCTCGCTGTGGCAGGCGACTGGCCTGTACCGACCGATTCGCATAAGGTATCATCAGTCCCGAACGACTGAAGAGCATGAAAGTGTGCACCAAGCACCGACTGGTCGATCAATCTCCATTTATCCTGACGCAATAAATTGAGCGCCTCATCCATCGTGATTTCCTCTTTTCTTTCTGTATCTTTCCGTTGATATTATAGCATATAGGGGGAAATCGGCCTCATTTAAAAAGCCGATCGAACAATCCGACCGGCTCAGTTAATAAATTATTTAGTTAAAGCCTGAGCAGCTGTGATCAGCGCCAGCTTGTACACATCTTCCTCGCTGCAGCCGCGGGACAGGTCGTTAACCGGGCGGTTCAAGCCTTGTAATATTGGGCCAACTGCTTCAAATCCGCCTAAGCGCTGAGCAATTTTGTAGCCGATATTCCCTGCTTCAAGGCTAGGGAATACGAATACATTCGCATTGCCCATGATCACTGAATCCGGAGCTTTCTTTTCAGCAACAGATGGAACGAATGCCGCGTCGAATTGGAACTCTCCGTCAACAATCAATAACGGGTCACGGAGCTTTGCTTCTTCGACTGCCTTGGAAACTCTTTCAGTTTCAGGCGAAACGGCAGAACCCTTTGTTGAGAAGCTGAGCATTGCCACTCGCGGCTCGACATCGAACATTCTTGCTGTTTTCGCACTTTCAACCGCAATTTCTGCTAAGTCCTGGCTGTCCGGGGCAATGTTGATCGCACAGTCAGCAAAGACATACTTCTCATCCTCACGCACCATAATGAAGACACCAGACGTCTTACGCACGCCTTCCTTCGTCTTGATGATCTGCAATGCAGGTCTTACCGTATCCGCAGTGGAGTGCGCTGCGCCGCTGACAAGCCCGTCCGCTTTATTTGAGTACACAAGCATTGTTCCGAAGTAATTTTCATCAAGCAGGATTTTGCGCGCTTGTTCTTCCGTCGCTTTTCCTTTTCGCCTTTCAACAAATGCAGCGACAAGCTCATCCATCATCGCAAAATTTACAGGGTCGTAAATTTCAACCGCTTCTAGCGATACATCCATGTCGGCAGCTTTCGCCTGAATCTGTTCAATATTGCCCACTAAAATAGGTGTTAATACACCGTCTGCAGCCAGCCTGCCAGCTGCTGCTAAAATCCGTTCGTCGAGGCCTTCCGGAAACACGATCCGTAAATTTTGTCCGCTTAATTTGACTTTCAAGCCTTCAAATAAATCACTCATGCTGACTCCTCCTTTTATCTATACCTCTAGCATACTTTACCAACCTTAAAATTCAAGAGTGTTACCGTTTACAATCCAGAAATCTTTTTATTGTAAATTTTCAAGCATGTTTTCCTGCCCCTTTTACTATTTGCAATCTTTAACAAAATATCCTTTTTCCGCTCAGTATAAACAATCAGGGTTTTATAAACATGACGAATGGAGAAACTATGATATGATAATGGTATATTGATGATTTTTAGGAGTGATATAAAATGACTGAAGCAGCACAGACTTTAGATGGCTGGTATTCCCTTCACGATTTCCGCACGGTAGATTGGACAACCTGGAAGATGCTCCCTGCAGAAGAGCGCCAGGAAATTATTGAGGAATTCCTTGGGCTGGTAGAAAAGTGGAACAAGACACAGGCTGAGAAGCAAGGAAGCCATGCACTATATACAATCGTTGGTCAAAAAGCTGATTTCATGATGATGATTCTGCGCCCAACAATGGAAGAACTGAATGAGATCGAAACTGAATTTAACAAGTCAAAGCTTGCTGAATACACAATCCCTGCTCATTCTTATGTCTCTGTTGTCGAGCTGAGCAACTACCTGCCAGCTGGCGAAGATCCATACCAGAATCCTCAAATCCTTGCACGCCTTTATCCTGAGCTTCCAAAGGCTAAGTATGTTTGCTTCTATCCAATGGACAAGCGCCGCCAGGGTGAAGACAACTGGTACATGCTTCCGATGGAAGACCGCCGCAACATGATGCGCAGCCATGGCATGATCGGCCGCCAATATGCTGGCAAGGTCAAGCAAATCATCACAGGCTCAGTAGGCTTCGACGACTACGAGTGGGGCGTAACATTGTTCGCAGACGATGTCCTTCAATTCAAGAAGCTTGTATATGAAATGCGTTTTGACGAAGTCAGCGCCCGCTATGGCGAATTTGGTTCATTCTTCGTAGGAAACCTGTTAGAAGAAGACCGTGTAGCTTCATTCCTGCAAGTGTAAAGCAGACAAACTCAATCCCCAGGCATTAGCCTGGGGATTTTTGTGTTCCTGGCCGAGAAATTTACAATTTCAGAAAAGAGTTTTGTTTCATAATGTTCGAGTCATAAAATCAAGCTTCCCTCATATGTATTGAATAGTGAGGATTCATTTTTACTTGTACTCCCAGCCTGTATGCTCAACTTCACCAATTACATATATAAAGGTGAACTTGAATGAAAGGAAAAATACACTTAAGGAGGCTACACAATGACTCAATATAATAATCCCTATTATAACTACAGAACGTATCCGCAAATGTATCAGCCGTATAGCGGCAATGAAGAACAGGTAACTGCTCAAGGCCAAATGGGACAGATGGGATACCCACAAGCAACGCCTTTCCCTGCCCAGTCTGGTGGTGCGATGCCTGGTGTTTCCATGCCTGGTGTTTCCATGCCTGGTGGTGCAATGCCTGGTGCAGGTGCAGGTGCCCAAGTCCCCGGAATGCTTCCAATTGAAGCATCCTATATTGAAAACATTCTTCGCCTGAATAAAGGCAAGCTCGCTACCGTCTACGCCACTTTTGAAAACAATACTGAGTGGAACGCGAAGATTTTCCAGGGGATCATCGAAGCAGCTGGCAGAGATCACCTGATCCTCAGTGACCCACAAACAGGAAAGCGGATTCTAATGCCGATGATTTACCTTGATTACGTCACATTCGATGAAGAAATCGAATACGACTATCCATTCGGCGGCGGTGCAGGATTAACTGCTTATCCGCAAGATAATAATGTAGCTAAAAGGAGCACGCCAAAACGGCGTGCTCCTCTTCATCTTTATTACTTGCAATCCAATTTCCAAACCTGCATTTATTACAAATACTTCACAGCAGCAATCATCAGCAATACCCAGGCTGCCAGGAAGGCTACACCGCCAAGCGGGGTGATTGCACCAAGGATGCTGATTTTTGTGACACTTAAAACATATAGGCTGCCGGAAAATAATACGATACCAATCAGCATCAGCCAACCTGACCAGGATAGAAGAGCACTTGCCGGAAGCTTTCCTAAAAGAACTCCGATGATCAATATTCCGGTTGCATGGAACATCTGGTATGTAACGCCCGTTTTCCAGGTTTCTAAATATTTGGGCTCAACCTTGCCTTCAAGTCCATGTGCACCAAACGCTCCAAGCGCGACGGCCAGGAAAGCATTGATGGCTCCGATCAATATAAATAACTTCATCACTTTCACCTCGTAAAATTAGAAATCGAAGAGCGAGTCTCCGTTTGCGCTATCTTCCATCTCCAGCTTCTTGGGCTGCGGAATCATTGGTGACGGCTGAGTTGCCGGCATCTGCTGCTGAGGTATGCTGTGCTGGGGCGGAACAAATTGCTGTGCTGTCTGTTTTACAGGAGCTGTCCCCGGCGATTCATCAAGGACGAGCTCGCAAAGCGTTTTAATCGATTGGATTCTTTCCCGCTTTATTGCCTCCGACTCCGCAGACTTTGCCCTTATTAATTCTTCTTCCATTTTCAATAATAATTTTTGCAGTGAAATATTCATCGACTCACCTCCACAGGGTGTTATATATGTATATCCTGCGATCATGCAATAGTTGTACCGTTCCATTCTACAACAATTCACTTGTTTTTTCGACTTTAGGAATGGATTCTTGCGCAACTTTAATGTTAGTTCCACGTGAAACATGTCGAGATTTGCTCATACAAAGAACTCTGGTTTCCCAGAGTTCTTCTTAACTTTCCAAGTCTTCAATCTGCCAGTCAATCTCTTGTTCTCCCTGCTCTTTCAGCAGTTCGTTCACTTTTGAGAATGTCTTGCTGCCGAAGAAGCCTCTTCTTGCAGACAGCGGGCTTGGATGGACAGACATGATGATTTTATGTTTGTCCTCGTCAATCAACTTTAATTTACTTTGGGCCGGCTTGCCCCAGAGGATGAAAATCACCGGCTTCTCGCGCTCGTTCAACAGGGTGATCACTTTATCGGTAAAACGTTCCCAGCCTTTTCCCCTGTGTGAATTGGCTTCCCCTTCTCTTACTGTAAGGACAGTATTTAAAAGAAGCACACCTTGCTCCGCCCATTTTTTTAAATAGCCGTTATCCGGAACTTCACAGCCAAGGTCGGCATTCAGCTCCTTGAAAATATTCCGAAGCGAAGGCGGAATCTTAACACCAGGTTTTACCGAAAAGCTCAAACCATGCGCCTGTCCATGGCCATGGTAAGGATCCTGACCGAGAATCACAACTTTTACATTCTCATAATCGGTGAACCTCAAAGCGTTAAAGATATCATCTTTTTCCGGAAAGATTGTTTTGGTGCGATATTCTTCTATTAAAAATTCTCTCAAATCCAGATAGTAGGCTTTTTCAAACTCCTCTGCCAACAGTGGCTCCCAGCCATTATTTAAAAGCGCGATCGTGACCAGCTCCCTTCATTTCTATCAACTACCCATTATTTTGAAAATATATGTGAACAATTCCCAGCATGTTTAATTACGCCTATATCGGTTATATAAATAGTGTAGACGGTGAAGGCTAAAAAAGCTTCCCAAAACTAGTATAGGTAAAAAATTTTAAGGAGGAAGATACTATGATGAAAGTAGAAGTAGTCGAAAACGGAGTACAAGCTACAGAAAAGATCAACTCTTTTGAAGCTGCTGGCTTCGGTAAAGAAAACATTTATATATTCGCACATGATGAAAAGCGCAGTGAGGACTTGACTAAGGCTACAGAAACAGGCGGCATGGGCTTCAAGGAGCAAGGGTTCTTTGATTCCATCGGAAATATGTTCAAATCCCGCGGAGATGAGCTTCGCAATAAGTTCGAATCTCTTGGCCTTTCAAAACAAGAGGCTGAAAAGTATGAGATGGAACTGGATAAAGGCCGTCTTGTGCTAGTTGCATCTGACGAAAAATAAGCAGCCATGAACGCAATATCATAACCGATCCATAGAGGTCGTTTATATAGAAACCCCCTGCCGATTTGGCAGGGGGTTTGCGCGTTATCCGAAAAATCTTTGGTAGATGCTTCGTGCCTGTGCCAAATCCCTTGTCCCATGAATAAGGCGCGGCCATCCTGGAAAATGACCATTCTGTTGTCAACCATATCCACTGATACTAGGTATGGATTCCCTTTGACCTGATAGCCTAAATCCCTCATTTTTTCAGCCGTTTCCTGAAGGTTAAGCTGCTGTTGTTTTGGCGGCCTGATTTGAACAGTATCACGTCCGCAAAGGACTGTCGTCTTGGTCATGTTCTCAACGTCTAAATAAGGGTATTCAGGATGTTCGCCACAGCTCAGGCATCCGGGATCCTTTGCCTTGGACATTTTCATGCTGGTGTACTGATTACGCCATAAATCAAAGCTGACGAATGATGTTCTCACAGCTTCCCAGTCTTCCACGAGGATTTTCAGCGCTTCCGCTCCCTGGTGGGCAATGACCATCTGCACAGCAGGGCCGATAATGCCTCCTGTATCACATGTCATTCCCTGAAGAGGAACCGTTTTTAGCAGACAGTTCAGACATGGGGTTTTGCCTGGAATGATCGAAAAACTCATGCCGAAACTGCCAACGCAAGCTCCATAAATCCACGGAATCTTGTTTTTTTGTGAAATATCGTTAATCGCCATCCTTGTTTCAAAGTTATCCGTTGCATCAATGATGAGGTCGACTCCATCGACTAGCTCTGCCAATTTTTCAGGAGTAGCGTCGGCGATATGGGCACTGATTTCAACATCAGAGTTGATCGCTCGGAGCCTTTTTTCTGCCGCAGCCGCCTTCGGAAGTTTCTCGGCAACATCTTCCTCTGTATATAACTGCTGTCGCTGCAAGTTACTCGCTTCAACATAATCTCGGTCCACAATCGTCAGCCGTCCAACACCTGCCCTGACCAGCAGCTCAGCATTTCCTGAACCAAGTGCTCCGGCACCAACCATCAGAACATGCTTGCTGCGGATTTTCTCCTGACCGATCTTGCCAATTGGAGGAAACAGCGTCTGGCGTGAATATCTTTCTGACATGGGTTTTCACTCCTTGTAAAACAAACGCCCTCATCCACCGACAATCAAGTCAACAGAACGGGCGCTGCAATTTGCTATTTCAGATCAACCGCCAGATACAGGCGGAATGAAGGCGATAGTATCTCCTTCTTTAATAACTTCATCATTCGATGAAAATTCTTCATTGATTGCTGTCATTGAAGTATCAAGCTTTTGGACGCCATACTTTTCAGCAACCATTTCTTTTAACTCAGCAACTGTTTTGCCAGCTGCTTCTATTTCGACTGATTCATGCCCTGCTTCGTCTCGCAGATGGGCAAAGAATAATATTTTATTCATTGAGATCCTTCTCCTCCGGTTTTCCTGTCGGATATGGGACAGTTTCTAGTTGATTGCCGATCCATTCCTCGCCGTCTTCCCAATGCTCTTTTTTCCAGATTGGGACGATTTCCTTGATGCGCTCGATTGCATAGCGATTCGCTTCATATGCATCGTTGCGGTGTGGCGTGGATACTGCGATCACCACGGCGATATCCGTGATGTCGAGCTTGCCGACGCGGTGTGTAATCGCAACCTCAGCACCATTCCAGCGCTCCTGGATTTCCGTGCCGATTTGCTCCAGCTTTTTCACTGCCATCGGTTCGTATGCTTCATATATAAGGTAAAGGGTTTTTTTACCCTTTGTCAATTCACGGACAGTGCCAATGAAAGTTGTGATTGCCCCTGCTTCACGCTGGACCACTTTATCAATGACAGATTGAACGTTGATTGGATCTTTCGCTATTTCATAATTCATCAAAATCACCTCAATAAACTTTGGTGTTCTATTCAAAAAAAGATCGGCTCTGGATTTTCAACGACTGCGTAACCGCCAATTTTCGCCACCTCGGCCTTGAATGCTTCAGACTGAATCACGGACCTTAACCAGTTACCCTTTTCGCTTTCGAAAAATGCCTTTGTCATCAGTAAATCGTAATTTTCGTCAGCTACCGGGATGAAGTCAAGCCCCATCGCGCGTGCTGCCGGAAAGATCCCGAGGCCTGCTGCGTTGTCATTCCCTTTCACTTCTGCGGCGACGCTCAAGTGTGAGAACATTTCGCGGTCATAGCCGTTCACATCGTCTGCTGACAAGCCTGCTTCTTTTAACAATAAATCGAACAATATGCGAGTGCCGGCACCCTTCTGCCTGTTCGCATAATCTGCGCCCTTTTCGGCAATGCCACCGACACTCTCAATACCAAGAGGATTGCCTTTTGGAAGCATCCAGCCCTGGGTTCTTTTTAAAAATGGATATAGGACTGCGTCTTGCCCTGCAAGGAATTTCCTTACGTAGGTAACATTATATTCCCTTGTCTCCGGGTCTAGCAAATGAATGCCCGCTACATGGGCTTCCCCTTTTCTGATTGCCATTAGTCCGGCCATGCTGCAACATGGGAAGAAACAATTTTCATGTCGGTTCGCTGTCTTTTAAGCTGGGAAGACAACAGGTCAATCGTCAGATCATGGCTGCCGCTGAAGACGATTGCGTTCATGATCTCTTCCACTGGCCTGTATAGCTCGACCTCGACGATGTCTCCCTGTTCGTACCCTAGCTCCTCCGGCGGCACGACGAGCAAACCATCCGCACGTACAAGCGACATGGTTACGCCCGCCGCACGTGTCAGCGGATTGGCGACAAATTGTCCATCCACATAGCCGATATTCATTCGGACAAAGTCCTCCGCCCCCATCGTGGAGACGATCCTGCGGCCAAGCTTTACCTTGAGCTTCGGCCTTTCTGGTTCCGGTACACCTAGATATTTACAAACGAGCGGCCTTACAAACCACTCCATTGCCATGTACGCGGAAACTGGATAGCCCGGTACACCGACGACTACTTTATCTTTTATTTTCCCAAGAATGACTGGCTTACCCGGCCTAGTTGCGACGCCATGGGTAAAAACAGTGCCAAGCTCCTCAAGTATATGAACTGTATAATCCTTTGATCCAGCGGATGAGCCGGCATTGATGACTACCATATCAGAGGTTTCCACGGCTTCCAGCAGCGCCTCCCTGATTTTTTCCGGCTCATCCTTCACGATTGGATGCAGATATGGCTGTCCGCCCCAATCTTCTACATAGCTGCTAAAAACCGTTCCATTGAATTCTATGATCCTGCCTAATGATAAGGAAGCATCGGCGCTGACTAGTTCATTTCCGGTCGGGATGATGGTCACCATCGGCTTTTTGACGACGGCTACCTCTGTAACCTGGGTCGCAAGGAGTGCCCCGAGGTCGGCTGGACGCAATTGATGTCCCTGTGTGAACAGCATTTCCTCCTGGACGATATCCTCGCCAATCGGGCGGATATGCTGCCATGGTGTTGCCGGCTCGATGATTTCAATTGTCTCATCGTCAATGACCTGGATGTTCTCCACCATAATCACCGCATTGTAATGGGGCGGGATCGCATTCCCGGTGTCAACATAAACGAACTGCTCACCCATTTTCAAATGGAGCGGACGCTGTTCATGTGCTTCATAAGTATCCTCGGCGTTCACGGCAATGCCGTCCATTGCGGATGCATGGTAAAAAGGCATTGAAACATTGGCGAAGACAGGTTCAGCAGTAATTCGGCCCAGTGCTGAGGCAGCCGGGATCCATTCTTTTTCCTGAGGCAAATCAAACGCGGCCAGCACTTCATTCCTGGCTTTTTCGCGCGGCTTGTCTTCAAGATAAATTTTTCGGTTGTAGCGTATTTTATCCATGATTCGGCTCCCCCTATCTCGTCAAAATTACTGGAACGTATTCGCCTTGTGAAATTCCTTCTTTTTCTGAAACAATTTCGACGATTCCATCGCTTTTTACCAATGTCGTAATCAGGCCTGACTTGCCTATGATCGGCTCGGCCCACCATTCTCCATCCTTCTCCTCAAGTCTTACCCTGATATAATCGGATCTTCCTGGAGAGGATGCAATATTTTTCACAATTCGGGCAAAAATGCGTTCAGGCTTATGCTCGATTCTTTCACCCTTCAGCCTTCTGAAAACCCGTTCGCCAAAAAGCTTGAAGATGATCATCGACGATGCTGGATGACCCGGCAGTCCAATGACCGGTTTTCCCTCAGCGACAGCAAGGATGGTCGGCTTTCCGGGCTTAATGGAAATTCCATGGACAAAGACACCTGGATCTCCAAGTGACTGGATGACCTCTGTTGTGTAGTCCTTCGTTCCGACTGAGCTTCCTCCGGATAAAATCAAGCAGTCAGCCTGTTCATATAAATCTCGGGCTTTTTGGGCGAATTCCTGGTAATCATCACGGGTGATTCCCCCGTATATAAGTTCGATATCCCACTCATTGACCAATCCCTTGACGGTCAAATAATTGATGTCGCGTATTTGGCCTGTTTCCAGTGTTTTCGTTTCAAAAGGAACAATTTCATCCCCTGAAGAAAGGTATGCAGCCTTCAGCTTTCGGTAGACTTTAACCTCGGAAACACCAAGTGCCGCCAGTGCTCCAAGCTCCTGCGGCCGCAATCTTGCCCCTTCAGATAACAGGACTTCCCCTGCCTTGATGTCTTCACCTTTTCGGATGACATTCTCGCCTGGTGCAATTTGCTTATACGTATTCAACAGCCCGCCGATTTCCTCGCAATGCTCGATCATCAGCACGCTGTCACTGCCTGGCGGCAGCATTCCGCCTGTCGGTACGTATATTGCCTCGCCCCTGCCTACCGGCTTGACTGCTTCTTCTCCCATATGCACCTCGCCGGCGACATTCAGGAAGCTGGCATCGATTCAGATGAACCGTATGTGTCACGGGCGATGACAGCATAGCCATCGACGGTCGACCGGTCAAAACCAGGCACATTTTCACCCGCTGTGACATTCTCTGCCAGGATATAGTGAAGCGCCTCATCAAGAGGGCGAATTTCTGTATCCGTGGTCTTGCCAATTTTCTCGTCAATTAATGCAAAGGTCTCCTCAACACTTTTCACTTTGAAAAATTGCATGCGACTTACTTCCTTTCTAGCCCCTGAAAACTATTCTCCGGATTCCGCCCATTTCTTTGCATCTTCATATTCCTCGGGATGGTTCATATTGAAAAACACCCGATCAAGGCTTCCCTCGAAATAGAGCTGAAGATCTGCCTCTTCGAGAAAGCGGACATTCAGTTTTTCAAGCATATGCCTGATTCTTAAATTCCCGTCTTCGATGCATTCCTTAGCTTCTCTTGCTACCCGTTTTTGATATGCCGCAAAAAGCGGATGCTGTCTGCCTTCAATGACCGGTACGACTGCATCATAGTGTTTAAGCGCCTTTACAAGGCTTGAAGCTAGCTCTGATGATACAAATGGCATGTCACAGGCTACGACGAAGTTTTCCTCATAGTCTGATGCATTGAGTCCTGCTTGAATTCCCGCGAGTGGGCCAGAACCCGGATACTGGTCTGTTACCATTTTAATATTTAAAAACTGATAGGTTTCAGGATCATTCGTTACTAGAATTATATCATCAAATACATGCTGTAACTCATCCTTAATTCTCTCAATATTCGTTTTTTCCCGAAATTTCAGGAGAGCCTTGTTCGTTCCCATCCTGCTAGATTTGCCGCCTGATAAAATGATCGCTCCGGCTTTCATCCCACAGCACCTTCTTTTAGTTTGTCTGTTTTGTTTCACCAGCGGATTTATATCCATGCTCCTGGGCAACAAAGTCCAGGTGGATTGTGTTCAGGTCGAGCATTGCTGGTGTTGGCTTTACAATATATTGTCTTGTATCAATTACTTTAGTATACCCTTTGCATTCTTCACAAATCTGTATCTGTGCCGCGGATTCGCCTTCGATTGTCAGGATCTTCACTGTTTCGTGGTCGTTATTTCCGCAGTGTGAGCAAGCTACGCGTCGGTCATTCCAGTGAGCGGAACAACGAGGGCAATGCAGAACCTTTTTCCCTTCCCCTTCAAGCTGCGCAAGGCGTACTGGTTCTCCGCATACAGGACAGCCTGCACCGTGCACCCCGTGATGAATTTCATCCTGAACTTTAGCTGCGGTCAGCTGAAGGTATGGACGAAGCACAGTCTCTGCTACGAATTGAGGGATCCAGCCATCCAGATTATTTTCCTCTGCAAAACTCTCAAAATAAATATAGTTAAAAGCAAATGCTTCATCGATCCATCTCTTGGCTGTCTCTTCATCCAATAGATTTTTTATAGATTGCATCGATGTTTCAATCTCTGGTTGATACTTCGATAAAAGCCCACCTATATCCTCTATCCACTGTAAGAATAGGGAAATATCAAAGTCAATAGCCGCTAATGCAGTGACAGGCACTCCCGCCTCCATTGCGGCTTTATCAAGGTTAGGCCGGACACAGTCAGGATCCAGGGAAGTCTTCCATTGCTCCTGCAACTCTATGATATCCTTCTGTAATTTCTGGTACTCTTTTGAGACAACGGACTTTTTCATTGCTGCAGCCCCTCTTTCGCTCTATTATTCAAAATTTCGAAGGGAATGGAGCCCGGTCCGAGCAGCCATTCCCTCTATTAATAGTTTTAAGCGCCTTTTTTCTTGTTCTTGTCTTTATCTAGGTCAGGGAAATTGCCCTTCTTGACTTCTTCTTCATACCATTCTGTATAGTGATCCTTTGCCCACTCTGCCGGAACCTCACCCGTGATGACTCCAGTGTATCCTGGTCTTGAGTTTTTGTGGATGACACTCAGGTAGATATGGCCGACCACTACCGCGATTGCAAGACCGAAGCCAACGTTATGGGCAACATACGCCCACTGGACGATTGCTTTCGGAAACAGGTCCGGGAACCACATTGGGAAGCCCGAACCGATGATCAGAATCGCAGTCAGGATCTGGATGATAGAGTTTATTTTTTCACCAGCGTTGAAGAATGTTTGTTTTACATGCTTGAATTTAAAGCCAAATAGTTCTTTGACGAACTCAGTGAAAAACTGTATATCTCTCTTCTTCCAAGTAACAAGCTCTTTTCCCCAGCGCAGGAAGCCCTTAGGGTCCATGATCAGCCAGATGAACGTAGGCGTAATGAAGGCAATCGCAAAAATTCTGTGAAGCAGGCGCGCTCCTTCTGGTCCGCCCAGTACTGGATAAAGCCAGTCAAACCACTCTGTATACATTGGCAGGGCCGTGATATACAGTGCAAAGAATGAAATGGCGTTCACAGCATGCGCGATTACAAAGCCTTTTGAAAACCGCTTTACCTTCACACCTGAATACTGCGTATTACTCATGGCTGCCACCTCCATCCTCTTCATGGCCTTTTCCTTCTTTATTGAATAGCTTGTTGGACACGAATGCACCTACTAGCGCCATGCTTGTCGCTCCAAGCATCATCTTGCCGATTGGCTGTGCGTAGTCCTTCCAGACAACAGCTGAAGTTGGAACTTTTGGTTTTTCAGGAAGTCCATAGACAGATGGTTTTTCAGCAAGTACGTAAATCGTATGCGTACCACCGACTCCTTCTGGGTTGTAAATCATTGCGTTAGGATACTTATCCTTGATTTCGCTCAGACGCTTTTCAGCCTTCTTGAGCATTTCTTCTTGTGTGCCAAATTCCATAGCGTCTGTGTGGCAAGTCGTCACACAAGCAGGCTGCATGCCTTCTTCAAGACGATCCACACACATTGTGCATTTCTGTGCCTTCTTGTACTCCTTGCCGTTCTTGTCTTTATATGTTGCCAACTGAACAACATCAAACGGACAGTTCTGAACGCAGTAGCCGCAGCCTACACATTTATCACTATCTACATTTACAGTTCCGAAGTCAGTATAGTGCATGGCTTCTTCCGGACAAACCTTTACGCAAGCCGCCTCAGAGCAATGGAAGCAGGAGGAATGGCGGAAAAGGTAATCCAGATTGCCTTTAGCGTCTTCGTGTTCAATAAATGACAGCACGTTCCATGTGTTCGCTGTCACATTTGCATGTGATTGGACACTGCCTTGGAACTCTTCCGGCTCAGCCGGAAGGTCGTTCCAGTTTTTGCAGGCGACCATACATGCGCGGCAGCCGTCACACTTCGTTACATCGACGTATTTTATATATTCCGCCATTAGTCAGCCCTCCTTATATCACAGAGGAATGCCTTATATTCAGGGATTGTCGTGTTTGCATCCCCGATATGAGGTGTTAAGCGGTTTGCTGTATCCCCTGTTGCGTACCTTTATAGCCAAAGTGCCAAGCATGCCGACCTGATGGACCTTCTTGCCGTTCATCATGTGAGGCTTGAATCGTTTTGTCACCATTGCATAGGCTTTGATATCGCCACGGGCAGAGCTGACAATGATCTTATCTTTGTTCTTGATGCCTTTTTCCTTCGCCAATTCTTCACTCATTTCGATATACATGTGGCCTGCCAGTTCGGATAGCCATTCCTGGTTCCGTGTCATCGAACCGGACTGCCAGTGCTCAGATACCCTGTAAGTAGTACCGACGATCGGATACTTCTTGCTGTCGCCTTTCAGGTTGAATTCGCCTTCAATGATGACAACTGCAGGGTTAATCTCCTGGCTTGAGAAAGCATTTTTAACTGGGCTTTCAAATGGCTCGTAGTGTTCAGGGAACGGACCGTCATTCAGCGTTGGTGCGAATAGACCTCCAACACCTCCGTTGATCATGATGAAAGGATTCGTTCCTCCTGCGTCTGCTGGTGCAACAGTTGGCTTGAAGTCAGGAATGTCATTTCCAGTCCATTTCTTCTGGCTTTCATCCCACCAGATGACCGCTTTTTTGTCGCTCCACGGCTTTCCGCTCGGGTCAGCAGATGCGCGATTGTAAAGAATCCGGCGGTTTGCAGGCCATGCATATGCCCAGTTCAGGAAGTTCCCGCCGCCAGTATCCTTGTTGTCCCGATTTTTAGAGCGGTTCTTGCCTTCTTCCGGATAGAAGCCGGAATAAATCCAGTTACCAGAGCTTGTAGTACCATCATCCTTAAGGTCGCCAAAGCCTTTCAACAGCTGGCCTGTCGTCAGGTCATACCCGTTGATTTCCTTTGCCACAAGGTCGATATCCGGATGGTGGCCTTCACCGTAGTTCCAGTACAGCGCATTAATTTGCTTAGCTGCAGCAGAACTCTCATTCTTATAAAGACCTTTTATATTCTTGACCAGCATATGGATAATTTCCAAATCTGCAAGAGATTCTCCTTTTGGATCGATCGCCTTCCAACGGTATTGCATCCAGCGGGAAGAGTTAGACACGCTGCCCTCTTTCTCATAGGAGCTTGCTGCCGGCAGTAGGAATACTTCTGTGCCGATCTTGGATGGGTCACTGCCAGCTTCCTCTTGCCAGAAAGCAGATGTTTCGGTTTCCCACAGGTCAACGGCAACCAGCCATTTAAGTTTGGACAGCGCTTCTTTTTCTTTGCCTGCATTCGGGCCTCCGACTACAGGGTTGGTTCCAAATAAGAACGCCCCTTCCAGTTCACCTTTATACATAGCGTTGAACAGATTGATATGGGAGTAGTTCTTGTTTCCTTTTGGAAGGTACTGATATCCAAATTCGTTATCCTTTGTAGCATTCGGGCCGTACCAGGCCTTCAGCATACTGACGAGGAACTTCGGCTTGTTGCTCCAGTATCCGCCAGAAGGTGTTTCTTTAGTGTTATAGCCTTCTAAAGTCGCATGCTCAGGGATGGCAGTTGGTGCCCCAACATACCCTGGAAGCAGGTGATAAAGTAAAGCAAAGTCAGTGGAACCCTGAACATTGGACTCCCCGCGCATTGCGTTGATTCCGCCGCCAGGAAGACCGATATTGCCCAGCAGCAACTGGATGATTCCAAAGGCACGGACGTTTTGTGTTCCAACAGTATGCTGAGTAGTACCCATTGCATACATGATTGTTCCGGATTTTCCTATTTTGCTTGTTGAACAGAAAGTCTCACAGACCTTCAGGTAATCTTCTTTAGGTGTTCCGGTTACTGCAATAACTGAGTCAACATCATAGCGTGAAAAATGCTTTCTCATCAATTGGAATACAGAACGCGGATGTGTAAGGGTTTTATCCTTTTTCGGATTGCCCTCTTCATCTGTTTCAAAAGCCCATTTCGTTTTATCATACTTGCGGGTTGCTTCATCATACCCGCTGAATAAACCATCATTAAACTCAAAATCTTTCTTTACAATGAAAGATGCATTTGTATATTCAGCAACATACTCTCTATGGATCAAGTTATTCTCTAATGCATAGTTGATCATTCCGCCCATGAAAGCAATATCCGTTCCTGAACGAAGCGAAGCATAGACGTCAGCCTTTGACGATGTCCTCGTGAAACGAGGGTCGACAGAGACAATTTTGCCGCCTTTTTCCTTCGCTTTAGTCAACCATCTAAAAGAGATTGGATGATTCTCGCAGGATTTCCGCCCATGATCAATGCACAATCGGTATTTTGCAGATCGCTCCAATGGTTTGTCATTGCTCCACGCCCTACTGTAGGTGCCAGACCGGCAACCGTAGAACTGTGTCATATTCGTGCCTGGTGTTCGAGATAGACGACGCCAAGCCCTCTCATCATTTTCGCAAGCAGATATGTCTCTTCATTATCAAGAGCTGCCCCGCCTAAGCTCGCAATGGCTTCGGTTTTATTGACAAACATTCCATTTTCTTTTTCAACGAATGATTTGTCGCGTGTTTCCTTTGTGCGTTTTGCAATTGTTTCATACATCCAGTCCCAGCTTTTCTCTTCCCATTTCTTGCTGCCAGGAGCACGATATAATGGCTTCGTTAAGCGCTTTTCGGATGTAAAGACTTGTCTGATGGTCGTACCTTTACTGCAAAGTGTACCTTCGTTGACTGGGCTATCCGGATCCCCTTCCGTATAAACCACAGTATTGTCTTTTGTGTGTACCAAAATGCCGCATCCTACACCGCAAAATGCGCAAATGGTTGGTGTTACAGTAGCTTTGGCAATCTTGAGTTCTTTTGTTTGTGCGTGGACCTCACTCTCGTTAAAGCCCAACTCGACAACCGCCAGGGTCGCCGCAGTGGCACCTGACAGCTTCAAGAACTGCCGGCGATTCAGGTTGATTTCAACCATCTCTCTCTCTCTCCTTCCCAATAGTTGCTTAGAACATCCCTAATCCCACAGGTGGTGTCGATTTAGTACTTGCTGGGCTTCCCCCCTTTCAAGGAAAGCGGAAGCGCCTTGGTCAGCCTCGACAAGCGCTGGAGGGCTGACCGGTGAAGTCGTTCTTTGACTTCATCGGGCTGACCGAAGCGACTCGAGGGGCTAGGCGCTGGAGCTGGACAATTCTCGCTGTGAGAACTAGTTTCCGCAGCCGGCGGGTTTAAATCATCATTAATCCTTTTGGCAGATGTATAGACAGTCGCCATTTTCCCTCGCAAGTAGCCAACTACTTCAATGTTCAGGAATCGAGCTAGCTGGATGGCCTGCTTTGTAGCAGCGGTGCGTGAGCCAATGACGGCAAAACCAAATTTTGCAGCTTTTGAGAGCATTTCATATGAAACCCTTCCGGTCGTCAAAAGGACGAGGCGGTCCGGCTGCAAACGCTTTCGAATTGCATGGCCGATAATCTTATCGACAGCATTATGCCTGCCGATGTCTTCCCGGACTTCAATGCTGCCATCCTCAAGGATGATGCAGGCGCCATGCATGCCTCCTGTTTCCAGGTATAGCGGCGAATTCTGCGCAAATTCCGCGCGTTTTTTTAACAAATATGTCAGCGAATAGGTTTCTTCGGAATTCACTTTATTGAACTTTTTGACGTCCGTCATCGAAAAGAAGGTCACTCCCCGGCCGCAGCCGGCTGTATAATGCTTCTTTTTCGAAAACATCTGCTCAGGATCAAAGGAATTACATAATGCCACATTCAATGTTCCCGTCTTTTCGCTAAATTGGACACTGACAACATCCTCCGGCCCATCAATCAAACCTTCTGAAAAAAGGTAGCCATATACCCAGTCTTCCAAATCCTGATTTGTCAGCTGGAATACTGCAATCTCATATCCATTCAGCTTCAGGCTGATTGGATATTCTTCAGGGCAGCCTTTCTTGATCATGTTCTTCACCCCTTATCTGGTACTTCATCTCCGGGCTCCGCTGCAACTATCGACTTCTTTCCGGCCATCAGTGTTGCGATGGGTTGAAAGACTGTTATTAATCTAGCAAGCTGGTAAAGCTCTATATTCGGCTCACATCACAAGCCTTATATTTAAAAAACATTCCACTATGCAAAAAGGAAAAATACCCCTATGCCTTTAATGTACTGGATATTACATGCTTGTAACCGTTTCAATTGTTACAATAATATAGATGAAAATTGTCTATTTCTTTACAAATCTTTAAGTTGAGATTTTCCACTTGCGAAAAATCTATTGGTGGGTCAATTTTCACAATTCCCATCGTAAATCAATTTATTTTTTCCCTCAGTAACTTTCATCACGTCAATGCCCTAATTCCACAAAATCGTCAAAAGTTGATTTTATCCATGTGGTTCGCTCTCAAAATCAATTCTTTGTCTAAATCTATAGAATTGGTATAATCATAAGAAAGTGATGAAGGTGACATGCCTTGTGCTGACAAGGCAGTCGCCATTCTTAAAATGGAGGTAGTATAGATGAGTTTGAAAAAGGTGTTAACAATCGCAGGTTCAGATACTAGCGGCGGCGCTGGCATCCAGGCTGACCTTAAAACGTTTCAGGAGCTTGGCGTTTATGGAATGACTGCTCTAACTACGGTCGTGACTATGGATCCTAAAAACCACTGGCACCATGAAGTATTCCCACAGCCAGTTGAGCTTGTAGAAAAGCAGCTTGAAACGATTCTTTCCGTTGGAATAGATGCAATGAAAACAGGCATGCTCGGAACGGTTGAGATCATCGAGCTATCTGCGCGCAAAATTGATGAGCATAAATTGGACAGAGTGGTCATCGACTGTAATGGTATGTAAAGGGGAAGATGAGGTCCTGATGCCTGAAAACACAGATGCAATGAGAGATTTACTTCTGCCAAGAGCAACAGTTGTTACTCCGAACCTGTTCGAAGCATGGCAGCTGGCACAAACCGGACCAATCCGCACAATCGATGACATGAAGGAAGCAGCGGTGAGAATCCATGATCTAGGCGCGAAGAACGTTATGATCAAAGGCGGCAACAAGCTGAACCACGAAAAAGCCGTAGACCTTCTTTATGATGGAAAAGACTTCACTCTTTTCGAATCAGAAAAAGTCCAAACAAGCTTCACGCACGGCGCAGGCTGCACATTCGCTTCCGCGATCACTGCTCAGCTTGCTAAAGGCAAAACAGTCCCTGAAGCATTGGAAGTAGCAAAAGGCTTCATCACCGAAGCCATCAAGCACGGCTTCAGACTGAATGAATACGTAGGCCCAACCGCTCACCTGGCATACAACAAGTATGCTGGCGGAAACCGCGGCGAATAGAAAAGCGCAAGCGCCTTGGTCAGCCCCGACAAGCGTTGGAGGGCCTGACAGTGAAGTCGTTCTTTGACTTCATTGGCAGGACCGAAATCGAAAAACGCAGAAACTGGAGACTCCGACAAAGAAGCGCTTTTTGCTTCTGCCGGCGGAGTTGAAGTTTCGGAGTTTCTAGGAGGCGACACTAGACAAGCGTCTCGAGGGGCTAGGCGCTGGAGCTAGACACTAATCTAAAGGAAAAAATTTTACTTTCTTATAAAGTAACATCAAAACAAAAAGAGGCTGTCGCTAAGCTCATCATTTTGAGCTTTCGACAGCCTCTTTTTCTGTTACTGAGTTATAAAACTTTTAAAAGCCATGCGTTTGTCAGATTAGAGTCTTTCTAACGGACACTTTTCTTGGAATTTCCCATGAGTTTGTCCGATAGAGCCCTCCTAACGGAGACTTCCCCTGGAATTTCTCATGGGTTTGTCCGTTAGAACTCGACTCTGGCCTAGCGCTTATATGTCCATGTTTATTTTTCCTGAAAACTCACATCATTGTCTAGCTCAGCCCTTATAGGGGCCTAACAACTCGCTTGCGCTTTTTGTTTTATATCTTCCGATTAATACGAAGTACCCGATCGGCCATATAACTATGAAAGAACCATTCACCAGAGGCAATTAATACTGACGCAAACAGAGCTGCGAAAACAATCCCATCGGTTTGCTCGAACAACATCAGCCCAAGTCCCCATATCACAAAAAATGAAAGGGCAAGATCAGCTAGTGAAGCGGTGAGATTGCTTGTTTTCGGAAGAATGAACAAGTCACCGGCAAGATAAGAAATCGCTCCAAGAACGAGCGTAATGACGAGAATATCACCAATCCCTGCAAAACTACCCATTAATAGAAGAAGAACAGCAAATGTCATGATGCCTTTTATCAGTAATGCCTTTGCGTGATTCATAGACTCCCTCCTTTTCCCTTCACTATTTCCATTTACCTTCCTGAATAAACACTTTATGTAAAACCAGCTACAATGGTCACTTTTTTATATCTCCTTGTAAAAAAGCCTCAAGTTGTAAGAAAAAAGAGCCCTGGTAAATTCTTTTGAGGCGTACATTTCGCTTTCAGAAGGATTTTTTAGTAATATAGATATAATCGATTTTTAACATATAAGGCTGTTCATTCGGCTATTATAAACTGAAAAACTTCAAAGCCGGGAAGGAGGAACAAAGATGGATCCGGTGATTTTATCAGAAGTCCAGGAAGCCCTGGATCGTTTTAAAGACAAGGAAGTCTATATTCATTTAGAAACAACAAATGGAGCGTACGCATCCCATAACAATGAGTCATTCTTTTCCTCAGGCGCGTACATCCGCAATGCGAAGGTAACCTATGAACGCGCGAAGATAACTGGTGAAGGTCCTTTTCGGACTGGATTGAAGATACCTTTTGGCTGGGTTTATGCTGAAGGAATCACACACTTCGAAATTGATGATAAAGGAAGCTGCTGCTTGCCGGCCATGATTTTAACGGAAAGCTTGCCGTCGCCCTTGAAATAAGCGAAACACCGTTCGAATAAGGTTTGTAAGGATCGGCTGAAAGGAGAGATTTTACGATGGAAAAAGAAAGGCATGTACTTGTCGTGTTCCCTCATCCCGATGATGAGGCATTCGGTGTTTCCGGAACAATCGCATCCCATGTTAACATGGGAACGCCTGTCACATATGCCTGTCTGACACTTGGACAGATGGGACGGAATATGGGGAATCCCCCATTCGCAAACAGGGAAACCCTTCCTGCTATACGGAAAAAGGAATTGAAGGACGCAGCGCGCGCAATGGGAATTAATGATTTGCGCATGCTCGGGTTCCGTGACAAGACGGTTGAGTTCGAGGATGAAAATATGCTGACCA
Source organism: Mesobacillus boroniphilus JCM 21738 (assembly GCF_000517385.1). GTDB lineage: Bacteria > Bacillota > Bacilli > Bacillales > Cytobacillaceae > Mesobacillus > Mesobacillus boroniphilus. The sequence continues at coordinate 40,883 of NZ_BAUW01000015.1, forward strand.
ATCTCATGTCATCATTGATCACAGAATTGAACCTTCGCTTGTCATCACATTCTATCCTGGCTACTCCGTCCACCCGGACCATGAGGCAACCGGTGCGGCAGTAGTGCGCGCAGTTGAAAAAATTCCTGCAGCAGACAGGCCGAAGCTTCATTGCGTAGCTTCTCACGAAACTGTGTCGAAGAGCTTGGCGAGCCGGATATCGTTTATGATATAAGTGCTGTCGCTGACATCAAGCTTGATGCAATCCGTGCACACCGCTCCCAGACTGAGCTGATGCTTGAAGAAATGGCTGATAAACTGAAGGAAAAGGATTCAAAAACGTTGGCGTGGCTCAACAATGAACGATTTTGGACCTATAAATTTTCATGATAAAATCCACCCTAATAAGGTGGATTTTTCATTTTCGTTCATAAACTCCCTCAATCATCAGGCCTTTTACAAACACAACCTTGTCCTCCGGCTCTCCTTTGATCTTCCATACAGATTCTTTGAAGCCAAGGAATTTGCTGTTATCCGTCTTGCCAATCAAGCGGTCGATTTCAAAGGTTTTCTCGCCATTCACATAATATTTTTGATAGGTCTCATAGCCGCGATGAAATTCTTTATCCTTATAAATAAGGACTCCATCTGTTTTATTCAGATACACATCTAAATTCGCATCATAGAAATACAGCCCTACTAATAACAGAATGGGAACTAGAAACAGCACCATACGCTTCTTTTTAAAAAACAAGAGATCACTTCCCTTATTTTAAAAATTTTCAGTTATCTCTACCTCGTATAATAGCACATAAACATCGAATAAGGCACTTGCGTAACAGTGTCGGATTTTAAGTTAATTTGTGAGTGATTACTCACTTTAAGGGAGGGTGAAGTTCCATGATTGTTTCTATCAAAAATGTAAGTAAACGGTATGGTAAGCATGACGTCTTGAAAAATATCAATTTAGAGATTGAAAGCGGTGAAATTTTTGGCCTGCTCGGACCCTCTGGAGCAGGAAAAACGACTCTCGTTCGGCAGCTCGTCGGGCTTGAAACGCCCAGCGAAGGTGAAAATTATCTTTTCGGCGAAAAAATGCCTTCCTTGAAACTGATTGAAAGGATTGGCTACATGGCTCAATCGGATGCACTATATACCGAATTATCCGCTAAGGAAAATCTTGAATTCTTTGCTTCCTTGTTCGGTCTGAAGGGCAAGCTTCGGAAAAAACGCATTTTAGAAGTGATGCAGCTTGTCGACTTATCTGAGCATCTTAACAAACTGGTAAACAATTATTCTGGCGGGATGAAACGTCGTCTATCACTTGCTTCAGCACTGCTGCATGAACCAGAGCTATTGATTCTCGATGAGCCGACTGTCGGCATTGACCCAGTTCTGCGACAAAGTATCTGGTCGGGTTTCTATGATTTGAAAGCACAGGGGAAGACACTGATCGTTACAACTCATGTCATGGACGAAGCGGAAAAATGCGACAGATTGGGACTGATTAGAGATGGCCGTCTGATTGCAGTCGGCACTCCTGCAGAATTGAAGGAAAGGACTGGTTCTGCCAGCGTCGAGGAAGCATTTTTAGCATTAACGCTCGGCACCCTGTTGTCGGCATTTGCCAATAATGAATTCCAGATGATCCAGTTCATCCCGATCATCATCGTGCCGCAGTTTTTCTTTTCTGGTCTGATCAATCTCGATACGATATTTGATTGGCTGAGCTGGCTTGGGCCAATCACACCGCTCTATTATGCCGCCGAGGCTTTGCGTGATATTATGGTGAGAGGATATGGATGGGATGCCATCTATGGCAATTTGTTGATGCTGGCCGGGTTTTCCGCTTTATTCATAATCCTGAATATACTAGCACTGCGGAAACACCGTGCAGTTTAACCGTGGCGAAAGGAGTAAACGATGACAGATCACGACTTTAAGATTGATGAATTGGTGGACGGAGAAGAGCTGACTGATAAGCAGAAGAAAATCATCATTTCTGCTATTGAATCCTTCGCTGAAAAAGGCTATTCCGCCACTTCAACCAGTGAAATTGCCAAGAAGGCAGGCGTCGCTGAAGGAACAATTTTCAGACACTATAAAACAAAAAAGGATTTGCTGCTGGCGATTGTCGCTCCAGTGATGGCTAAGTTTGTGGCACCTTTTATCATAAAAGATTTAAAGAAAGTCCTGGATCAAGACTATGAGCATGTGGAAGACTTTCTTAAGGCGATGCTTGAAAACCGCCGGGAGTTCCTGATTAAAAATCTCCCGACAGTTAAAATATTGGTACAGGAAATTCCGTTCCATCCTGAATTGAAGGAACTCTTCAAGGAACATATCGGATTGAGGATTTACGAGCGATTAGAAAAACTTGTGGAGCATTATCAGGAAAAAGGCCAAATCATTGAGATTCCTGCTTATAGCGTGTTCAGGATGACTTTCTCTGCGATCTTCGGCTATTTGATCGCACGTTATATGATCCTGCCCGAAGCAGAGTGGATGATGAGGCAGAGACAGAGCGGACAATCCAGTTCATCATGCATGGATTAGCTGGTCCAAATAGCAGCAAAAATTAAACCGGGCGTACGTGCCCGGTTTTTTTGCTTTGAGAACTGGAAAAAACCAGCGATAATTTCCAGTTCGCTATAAAAATGTAGATTTCGCTATAAAAGTCAGATTTTCGCTATATTATTCGATTTTTCGCTATAAAAATGAAATTTTCGCTATAAAAAATAGATTTTCGCTATAACCTTCATGTTACGATTTTCTTTTATTGATAAACCAGCCTATCTTCTAGCTATTTAGGTCATTTTTTAATGCAACTGCTTTGGAAATTTTAAAAAACCTCACTTAATTATCGAAATCGATCAATTTTCACGCGATAAAGCTTGTCATCGCCTTCACTCGGGGTCCCGCGGCCGTCGGTATTGTTGCTGATGAAATATAGATCCTCACCATCAACAATCACATCACGAATCCGGCCTAATCCGGTGACTACTTCTCTGGTAGCTTTCGCAGCAGGGTCGAACTCACGGAGTGCGTTACCTCTCAATGTCGCTAAATATAACTTCCCTTCATGCTCTGCCATTCCAGATGGTGCCCATGTATCTCTTCCAGAGTGGAAAATCGGCGCTTCCATGCCTTGCTTCGTGGCGTCACCTGTTATTTCCGGCCAGCCGTAGTTCTTCCCTGCCTGAATCAGATTGATTTCATCTAGCGCGGAGGGTCCGTGTTCACTGGCATAGAGCGTTCCATTCTCCGACCAGGCCAGTCCCTGCGGATTACGGTGCCCATAGCTGTATACATAGGAGTTTTCAAATGGATTATCTGCTGGAATAGATCCATCAAGATTCAGACGCAGGATTTTGCCGCCGAGCGAACTTAGATCCTGTGCGATTTCCGGATTGGTTGCCGCATCACCTGCCGTGGCATAAAGCTTTCCATCCGGGCCGATTTTCAGCCTGCCACCGTGGTGAAAGCGTCCGCTCGGGATGTTATCGAGCAGCAGCTTGCCTTCCACCCATTCACCATTGTTCAAATTCAGTTCGACGATCCGATTGAACTGTCCGGTGCCATTCTCATATGTATAATAAGCAAATGCCTTGTTGGACTGCTCGAAATCAGGAGCGAGCACAAAGCCAAGAAATCCGGCTTCAGCTGCTTGTGACAATTCCTTTTTTAAAAAAACCTTCTGTCGCTCTGTGGTGTCGCCCTCCACCTTCACAATGGAACCAGGGCGTTCGCTCAAGTAAAATGTCTCGCCGCTTTTATTGATTGACCACGGGACTTCCAGATTTTCCGCAATAACCTCAAGCTGGTCTGCCTGGGCAATCGCTTCTTTGTCTTCTGGGTTTTGATTCACTTCACCTGCAGGCTTCGTTTCGTCACCGCCGGTTGAACAGCCTGCCATCACCATCAGCATTGCCAACATCACATACGAGAAACTTTTCATGGCACACGTCCTTTCCTATATATAGTCCATTCAAAAATCAGAAGTCCAAATCCACTAAAAATCAGATGTCCTTAATCCACTCAAAAATCAATCTTCTAGCACCTTCATAATCGCTTTTCCGACGCCGCTTTCTTCATTCGTCAATGTCACTTCACCGCATAGCTCTTTGATTTCCTGAGCTGCATTGCCCATCGCTACAGGTTTGCCGACTTTCTCAAGCATCGATACATCATTGAAATTGTCACCAAGCGCCATCGTTTCCTCGAGGCTGATCCCTCTTGAAGCTACGAATTTTTCCAGTGCAACTCCCTTTTGAGCGTCGAGGCTCGTGATTTCGATATTCTCACGCCCGGATGAACTGACCGCAAGCCCTGGGATTTCCTCCAGGCCATCCTTCGCGGCCTCAAGCTTGTCATCATCTAGTGAAAAAGCCAAAAGCTTGTAAATCTCATATTGTTCGTCCTCGAATAATTGATCATAATGTTCTATCTTCGTAATTAGCCCTTTATGCATTCTCTCCTCAGCAGCCTCAGCGATTTTTTCGATCGGCACTTCAGGATTTGCAGTTGAGAAAATATCAACGATGATCGTGATCGCCATATCCTCATCTTCAGTAAAGGTACCTCTGTTTGTATAAACCTCGAAATAAACGCCACTTTCCACAAGCCTTAGCGCAGCCTGCCGGGCTTCCGCCTTGTTCAACGGGCTTGAAGAAACAATTTCCCCAATCTCAGAACGAACCTCGGCTCCGTTCACACATATCATTGGCAATTTAAGACCGGATTCCTCAAGAACGAATCTTGCTTCCTGGAACGAGCGTCCGGTTGCGACAACGACTTCGACTCCCTGCTCTTTTGCTTTTAAAATCGCTTCTCTATTCTCTGCAGTAATCTGCTGGGTAGCAGTCAATAATGTCCCGTCCATATCTGTAGCTATGCACCTAATCATTTCTTCACCTTCTGTAGTTATTTTTTCAGTATTAACATTCATGATAGACCTTCAAACACATCACAGCAAATAATACGTGTATATACTAGTGATCAAATTTTCAAGCTAGGTTCATATTGTCATGAAAAGATTCCTATGCTATTATGAATCCGTCTGCAATCGTTTGCACAATCAGTAAATTTAAATTTTTTTCTCCTGCTTAAAGACGTGTAGGGGCAACAAAAGAGCATACGTTAAATATCAATGTAAAACAGCAAGAGTAAATATAGAAATGAGGGTTCACATGAAACACACATGGTGGAAAGAGGCTGTTGCTTATCAGGTATATCCAAGGAGCTTTATGGATTCCAATGGCGACGGCATCGGCGATTTGCAAGGAATGATTTCAAAGCTTGATTACTTAAAGGATTTAGGGATTGATGTTATCTGGATTTGCCCGATGTACAAATCTCCTAATGACGATAATGGCTATGATATCAGTGATTATCAAGATATCATGGATGAATTTGGGACAATGGCAGACTTCGACCAGCTGCTTGCCGAGACGCATAAACGCGGCATGAAGCTGATCATCGATCTAGTCATCAACCATACTAGCGATGAGCATCAATGGTTCATCGAATCCCGTGAATCCATGGATAGTCCTAAACGCGACTGGTACATCTGGCGTGACGGTAAGGATGGCGCTGAGCCGAATAACTGGGAAAGCATTTTTGGCGGTTCTGCCTGGGAGTATGACGAAAAGACAGGTCAATACTTCCTTCACATTTTCTCCCGCAAACAGCCAGATTTGAACTGGGAAAACAAAGATGTCCGTACTGCGTTATACGATATGATCAACTGGTGGCTTGACAAAGGGATCGATGGTTTCCGCGTCGATGCGATCAGCCATATCAAAAAAGAGGAAGGCCTAAAAGACATGCCTAACCCTGAAGGGCTGCAGTATGTTTCTTCTTTTGACAAGCATATGAATGTCGATGGAATCCAGACATTCCTTGAAGAGCTGAAGGAAGAAACATTCTCCAAATACGACATCATGACGGTCGGCGAGGCAAATGGCGTCAGCATCGAAGAAGCCGATCTCTGGGTTGGCGAGGAACAAGGCAAGTTCAATATGGTCTTCCAATTTGAGCACCTTGACCTGTGGGACTCTGAAAAGAAAGCACTCGACCTGGCAAAATTGAAGAAAACTTTTACCCGCTGGCAAAAAGGTCTTGAAGGACACGGCTGGAATGCGCTATTCATTGAAAACCATGATAAAGCCCGGATTGTTTCAACTTGGGGCGATGACAAGGAATACTGGCGCGAAAGTGCAACCGCCCTTGCTGCTATGTACTTCCTGATGCAGGGTACACCTTTCATCTACCAGGGACAGGAAATCGGCATGACTAATGTCCAGTTCCCTTCGATAGAGGATTATGACGATGTCGCGATTAAAAACCTTTATAAAATCCGCTGTGAAAACGGTGTTGCACATGAAGAAATCATGAATTTTATCTGGGCAACAAGCCGCGACAATTCACGGACGCCAATGCAATGGTCGGATGCAGAAAATGCCGGGTTCACAACAGGCAAGCCTTGGCTCGGGATGAATCCAAACTACAAAGAAGTCAATGTCGAAGATCAGCTTAATGATCCCGACTCTATCCTTCATTTTTACATAAAAATGATTGAGATGAAGAAGGCCAATGACATTTTCACTTATGGCACATATGATTTAGTTCTCGAAAATCACGAACAAATCTATGCCTATACAAGAACATTGGGCGACAAGCAAGCTGTTGTGCTTTCCAACCTTTTCAGCGAGCCAGCTGCATTTGAATTCGACGGGTTTCCACTTGAATCAAGCCAATTGCTATTGAACAACTATAAGGTTGAAGAACAGGAATCTTCGTTTACATTGAAGCCATATGAAACAAGAGTATATTTGAAGTAATTTTTTAAGGGAGCGCCTATTTTGAGGCACTCCCTTCTTTCTTTTTCGTACGTATTGGGCTTATATACAAGCCTGTGCCCTGAACTCTTGGATGAATAAATCAGGCTTTCAGTAAATTCTATGTTAATTGCAGCGTCATTCTCTATATTTGCACAGTTGTTCTCCTTATCACGCTTATGCCAGTTAATTGCACCGTAGTCACAATTAATTGCACGGTAACTATTCATAATTGCACCTTCATCCTATATGTGGAAATAACTGCATCGTTCAGTTAAATAAGGTAATAGTCCTATTAAGAATTCATGCTAAATAGGAGGAATCCTGTTGAAAAAATTGAATTTTACAATAAGGTGGCTGATTAGCGTTTAGCTTGCTTGCTTTAGGAGAATATAACACAGGAAGGAATTTGGGAGAGAAAAGTGTTGGCAAAACAGGGGTTATGCATTAAAATAATTTTTGGCTTATAAATATGTATTTTAAGGGTGAAATCATTTTGGAAAAACCATTGCGTAAAACAAGATCCACAGGGGACTTATTAGCATTTATCATTCCCTCATTAATAGGAATATTTTTCTTTATGTTACCAATCTCCTATAACGGAGAAATCACGATACCGATCGCTGTCCTTTCCGGTTGGCTCCAGGACTTGCTTGGCGGCTCGCTGCCTGCAATCATGACTGTGATCATTGTCCTGACACTGATCGGAACACTATTAATAAAAACAATCAGACCGGAAATTCTTAACCGCAACCATTTTCTGAAAGCATTGTTTGATGTGCCAGCTGTCTGGCTGGTTGCCAGGATTTTAGGGGCAATTTTTGCGGTTATGACTTTATTTCAAATAGGGCCGGAAGCAGTTTGGTCACCTAACACAGGCGGCCTGCTGCTCAACGACCTTTTGCCAATCCTTTTCTCTGTTTTCCTGTTTGCAGGATTATTCCTGCCTTTATTGCTGAACTTCGGCCTGCTTGAATTGTTCGGAACGTTGATGGCTAAAATCATGCGCCCGATTTTCACATTGCCTGGACGTTCTTCCATCGATACTCTCACATCATGGCTTGGCGACGGCACGATTGGTGTTCTCCTGACAAGCAAGCAGTATGAAGAAGGGTATTATACTAGACGTGAAGCCGCTGTTATCGGAACCACATTCTCTGTTGTCTCAATCACATTCAGTCTCGTAGTCATTTCTCAGGTTGGCCTGGGCCATATGTTTGTCCCATTTTACCTGACCGTGACATTGGCTGGCGTGGTTGCGGCTGTTATCCTTCCAAGAATCCCGCCACTGTCAAGGAAGCAGGATACGTATTATGTGGAGCAGAACAACGACTACTCTGAGGAAAACATTCCAGATGGCTATACACCTTTCTCCTGGGGTATGGCACAGGCTGTCGAAAAAGCAAGCAGCAACAAGAGTTTCAAAGACTTCTTCCTTGCCGGAATCCGCAATATCCTTGATATGTGGATGGGTGTTGCGCCGATCGTCATGGCGCTTGGAACACTGGCGTTGATTGTCGCTGAATATACACCAGTATTTCAATGGCTAGGGATGCCGTTCATTCCGCTGTTGGAGCTGATGCAGGTGCCTGAAGCGAAGGCTGCATCAGAGACGTTGATCGTCGGCTTTGCGGACATGTTCCTCCCTTCCGTTATCGGCGCTGATATCGCAAGCCCGATGACAAGATTCATCATTGCATCCGTTTCCGTCACTCAGCTTATCTATATGTCTGAGGTCGGCGGCCTGCTGCTTGGATCAAAAATCCCTGTCAGCTTCGGTGAATTGTTCATTATCTTCCTGCAGCGTACGCTTGTGACATTGCCAATCGTTGTACTGATTGCTCATATCATTTTTTAAGATAATAGTAAAAATGGAGCCCCTGATTTTTTCAGGGGCTCTATTTTTGTATATTTAATTAGCACTGGAAGGAACGAATCTGCCTCAAATCCATTCCGTAGTAAACCCATCCGCGGCGGCGGCTCCATCTCCAGCCGGCAATCGAATTCCTGCCGAGGAAAATTGGATAGAACCAGAAGCTTCTGCCATCGACCAGCCAGACGTAGGTGAATCGGAACATACATCTTCTGATTCCGCCTGGGTCGACTGCAAAGGCCGTTGCCTGTTCTTGCGGCACATATGCTGCGGCGGTGATGATGGCGGTCCTCCGCCCTGGCCTCCGCCTGGTGAACCTCCTGGACCTCCCGGAAATCCTCCTGCTCCTCCGGGATACCCACCTCCGGGAATGCCCCCGCCTTGACCTGGAAATCCACCGCCAGGAATGCCTCCACCCTGGCCTGGGAAGCCACCCGGACCTCCAGGAAATCCTCCACCGAAGATCCTTGCATCTCCCTGCTGATTAAATTCATTCTCATAGAATCCATAATCGTCTTCAAATTGCTGATTTGGTCCATATGGGTAGAAGTTATTATAATACAAACTCATATCCCCTCTCTAAAAGTCTTCCTTGTAATGTATGCAAAACGCCCAATTCGGTGCTAGTTGGCACTCAGGCTTTCAAATTCTTTTTGAAGCTGGCCGGTGATTTCGTCTACCTTTTCAAAATCCATGGCTTCAATGTAGATTGCCTCCAGCTGATCGCGCAGCTCTTTTGCGTGGGCCAGTGAGGCGATTGCTTCACTCATCTTCGCTTTATACCTGCCGCCGACATCCTTGATTTCAGCTTCATATTTTTCATCCGTACCAGGTGTGATCAACTCTGTATACATATCGATGATTTCATCCGTCTCTCTTTCCGGAAATACTCGTGCGGAGCGGTGCTGTCGAAGATCGCGAAGTCGAGCTCGCGGACAATGACCATATCAAGGCTGTGCGGATCGAACCCACAATGATAGACTTCAACGTCATATCCGCGCGACTGTGCCTCGGCGGCAATTTTTTTCAGCATGGTGGACTTTCCGGAGCCTGGGCGGCCTTTGATGAAGTACCTCTTGCCCACTGTTTCAGTCAGATTGGGTACGAAGTCTACAGCGCCAACCGGAGTGGCCGCTCCAAGGAATCGGTCGTACACCCGCCCGCTGCCCTCTGTAGATGTACTGTCTCCGAAGAACCTCTCAATCAATCTGTTCGTCAGCTCATTCGCTTTTTCAAAATCCATGTTTTCGATATAGATTTTTTCCCACTCGTCATGGATTCTCAGAGCTTCAGCAAAAAGGCTGTAGGCTGAATTGAATGCCTCACTGATTTTTTCACTAAGCTGCAGGATTGTCTCCTTGTGTTCCTGAAGCTTGCCGGAATTCCACGCTTCTCCCAGATTGACGTACTCCTCTACCGCTCCTGGTGCTTTCGGTTCGATGACGTGCGGCGCAGTTCCGTCAACGATTCCGGCATTCAATTTGGGAATTAACACACCATCGATTGATTTGTTATCTGATGAGCAATACAGGAATTGAACATCATAGCCTTTTCCAAGCCATTCATTGCCGATCTTTTTCATGAGCGAGGATTTTCCTGTTCCTGGTCCGCCCTTCAATATAAATAGCCGGGACAAGCCCTGCAAGCTGGAATCATATAAGCTGTAAAAACCGCGGGCCGTGTTGCCGCCGGCAAAAAAGTTCAGGATTTTTCCTGACATAGAATCGCACTCCCTCCAGCCGTTCTTATAAACGGCAAGTTTTCGCTTCCTCCTTACTATATGCAGGTGATTTGTTCTGGGTGAATGCCCAGACGCCATCTTGAACTTGTCTATTTTGAGAACTATTTCCCGGGCAAGTGACGTTCTTCACAGCTAATCACAGCGCTTTCACAAATCATTCACAATAAACACAAATATGTGTGCAGTACATCACACTACCGTTTTTTCCAAAAAGTTAGGATGTAAGTGTGAAAGGCTCTTCAGATTTATGGCTGGATTTGACTGCCTTATTTTTGAGAGAAAAGAGCCTTGGAAAACAATCAAGGGGGGAAAAAAGTGAATAAACCTATCATCCATTTCATCATCAGTGCTCTTCTTGGACTCGGGATTGGTTATATAGCCTTCGATGTCATTCCTGGAAATGACGGCCAGGGACAAGAAGCCACAACTGGCAATGAGTCTTCAAAGCCTGCAGAAACAGCAAAGGAAGAAAAAAAGTCCACTGAGACCACTTCTGCTGCCGCGGGCGAGGAGAACATCCTTCAAGCAAAAGGCTGCCTTGGCTGCCACTCTGTAGAAGCCTTGAACCTTACTGGCGGAGCAACCGGACCTGATCTTTCCGATGCATTCACCAATGTCGAGGGCAAGCATGGCAAAGCAATCGAAGAATTCCTTAAAGAACCTACCTCAGCAGTCATGTCCGGCGTAATCGGCGGCAACCCGTTGACGGAGGAAGAAATAAATCAAGTTGTGAAAATGTTGAAAGATGCTTCTGAAAAATAAACCAAAGGTGGTGCAGTGTTAATGAAAAAATGGGTTCCCGCAGCTTCGGGGCTGCTAGCCGGCCTCATGGCGGCAACTGTATTCTTTGCTGATTTTTCAACAGGACCTAAAGGAACGGCAAGCAATGACACCGCAAACAAGTCAAACGCTGAAAAAGTCTATATTCCTTATGGCGAGCTAGACGAGTACTACATGCTTTCATCAGGCGGCCACTCAGGCCAGCTTTTCGTATACGGATTGCCTTCGATGAGAAAAATCCGTACAGTCCCAGTATTCACACCGGATCCGGCAACTGGATACGGCTTCGACACAAAATCGAAAGAAATGCTTGGCGGCTATACATGGGGAGACTTCCACCACCCGGCGATTTCCGAAACAGATGGTGAATATGATGGCAAATTCGTGTTCGCAAATGACGTGGCCAATAACCGAATCGCGGCGGTTGACTTAAGCACATTCCATACTGCCGATATCATGGAAATGCCGAATATGGGCGGACCGCACGCAGGGACATTCGTTACACAGAATACAGAATACATTGTCATGCCTACCCGTTTCTCGGTTCCAATTGGAAAAGAGTACGCTCCACTGGATGAATTCGAGGAGAAATATAAAGGCGTCGTTTCCATGGTCACATTCGACCAGGAAAAAAAGGACTTCAATCTGGCTTATCAGATCATGCTTCCGCCTTGGTCCTATGACCTTTCCGACGCTGGTAAAAAGGTCTCTGGCGACTGGATTGTCATGACAACTTACAACACAGAATTCGCAACGACGAATAACGAAATCAACGCATCACAAAATGACCGTGACTATATCGTCCTGCTGAACTGGAAAGAGCTTGAGAAAAAAGTGGCAGCTGGTGAGTATGAAGAAGTCAATGGCGCGAAGATGATTGACCCTCGCAAGCACAAGGGTTCGATTTACGCATTACCTGTAGCGAAATCACCGCACGGCGTTGACGTCACTCCGGACGGAACACGCTTCATCGCATCTGGTAAGCTGGCACCTTTAATGACTGTATTCTCATTCGAAAAAGCATTTGAAGCAATCAAGTCTGGCGATTTTGAAACCGAAAAGTTCGGTATTCCTGTTTTGCCTTATGACAAGGTTGTAGAACGCGAAGTTGATCCTCCTGGAGCATTAGGGCCGCTTCACACTCAATTCGATGACAGAGGCAATGCGTACAATACGATGTTCATTTCATCTGAGATCGTCAAATGGAAAATCGACACCGGTGAAATTCTTGACCGTACACCTGTCCACTATTCACCAGGACACTCAACAGCAACTGAGGGTGACACAGCATCTCCAGATGGAAAATGGATTGTATCTCTAAACAAAATCGCGAAGGACAATTTCTTATCTGTTGGACCTTCACACCCAGAATCAATGGAACTGATCGATATTTCAGGAGATAAAATGTCCCTGACTTACACGGCTCCGGTCGATCCAGAACCGCACTATGCGCAGACGATCCACCGTGACAAGATCAAGACAATCACGATTTACGAGAAAGATGAAAACCGTGAGCACTCCGTTTGGAAGCAGGAAGACACAAGAATTGAGCGAAAAGGCAATGAAGTCCATGTATATGGTATCGCAATGCGTTCCAAATTTGTCTTTGATGCAAAAGCAGAGCGTCCAGACGAAATCAAGGTCAAGCAGGGCGACAAGGTCACCATCCACCTGACGAATATCGACCTTGACCAGGATATCACACACGGCTTCGGCATCATGGACCACGACCTGAACTATGAAGTCCAGCCAGGACAAACAAGCACAATAGAATTTACCGCTGAAAAAGCCGGTACATTCCCAATTTATTGCACAAACTTCTGTTCAGCGCTCCACCAGGAAATGAGCGGCTACATGTTAGTTGAACCGAAATAACCTTGCAAAACGAATATGGAAAAGGGTATTGAGTTTTCAGCCGATACCCTTTCTCCCTTTTTAAAAAGTTTTAAGTCTAGAAATTTAGCAGCGCCAAAAAATGCCGCTTACAGATTTCTTTTAGGAGCTGATTCAGATGGCAAAGAAATTATCTGCTGGTTCTATGGCTAGTCTTTTCGGGGCTGCAGCATTGATTTTTGCCTCTATTAAATTCCCCTGGTGGGGGATGAAGTTTTACGCACCGCAATATATGGAAGGGCTGGATATCATCGTTTATCCCAACAAGCTTGAAGGAGACATCGATATCGTAAACGGCTTGAATCATTACATTGGAATGGCTCCATTCAGCAATGAAAGCTTCCCTGAACTGCAATACCTGCCTGGCCTGATCATGGGGCTTGCGGCAATCATCATCATCGTCGCTTTAGTGAGAAAGAAAATCTTGCTATATGTACCGCCAGCACTGCTTGTTGTGGGTGGAGCCCTTGGCATTTACGACATGAACCTCTGGCTGACGAAATTCGGAACAGAACTTGACCCTAAGGCACCCATCGAGCTAGAACCATTTGTTCCACCGATTATTGGAGAGAACATCCTTGCAAACTTTGTGACACACAGTTATTTTACAACAGGATCATTCCTGATTGGAGCAGGCTTCCTGCTAACACTACTGCCATTCTGGCTGGAGCGCCGCAAATGAACAGGATATTGATCTTACTTGTTGGGATAGCGTCTGGATCTTATCTACCCTGCCTGTCTCGGCAGATGTATCCCTGCAGCAGCTGATTGATGAAACTCCAATAAACGGTGAACTGATTCTAGAGAATAGGCAATACGATGGCAATATCGAGATTACGAAACCAATAACGATAATCGGGGAAAAAGGTACGACAATCCGCGGCGACGGAAAAGGGAATGTCGTTCTGGTCAAAGCCTCCAATGTCACAATGAAGAACTTAACGATTGAACACGGCAGCCTGAACAGGAGCTCCGATGAGGAATATTCGGGAATCCGCACGATGGGAGAGCACAACCAGTTTATTAATCTAGTTATCCACGATGTTTACCATGGTCTCTATATTAATAGTTCAAACCACACTCTCGTAAAAAATGTAAAAGTCACCGGGCAAGGCACTGGAAAGCTAGGCAGCCAGGGGAATGGCATCCAGCTTGTGCGCACGTCCAATAATATTATTGAAGATTCCACGATTTCCAAGACACGCGACGGCATTTATGTCGAATACGCCGATAAAAACGAAATTCGCAACAATTATGTAAGTGAAACACGTTACGGCCTGCACTATATGTATTCCAACGATAATACTTTTTACAGAAACCGTTTCAATAAGAACACTGGAGGTGCGGCAATCATGCACTCCAAAAACATCTTATTGAAGGAAAACCAATTTTCCTTTAACCAGGGATCCCGCTCTTTCGGGCTAATCATCCAAACGAGCACAAGCAACACTGTCCTGGATAATGAATTTTACCTGAACCAGCGCGGCATTTACCTGGAGCAGTCCACGCAGAACAAAATTGAGGGAAACAAGTTTTTCCACAATGACATCGGTGTGGAGCTATGGACCACGTCCACTTCCCAGGTATTCACGAAAAATCATTTCGAGCAAAACATTGCCAATGTCCTGACGATTGGCGCGGAATCTTATAATCAATGGAATCTAAACGGGATGGGCAATTACTGGGGCACAGAGCTTTCGGTCCTAGACCTGGACCAGAACCAGATTGGCGACTCTCCTGTTGAATATAGATCGTCCCTCTACAAGTTAGTAGAGGATAATGAACTGGCCTACTTATTTTTAAAAAGCCCGGCCATCAAAATCTATGAAAAAATCAATGAAGTCTTAAGCACCCAGAAAGTGATGGTCGTGGATGAATTCCCGCTGATTGAGAAGGAAAAGAAATCCGTCCCATGGATGCTGCTTTTCATTCCGGCACTCGCCATTGCGGGTTGGATTTTTATCAAAAAGAGAAGGAGTCGTTTATCATGAACTACATTTGGAAGGAATGGCTTGAACAGTCACGCGGGAAAGGCCTCTGGCTCGGCCTGGCCATGGTCATGCTGACTTCCATCTTCCTGTTGATGGAAGCACGCTCATATCCAGATGAACTCGGATTTGACGCCTTTCTTCTCTCGCTATATGACATGAATATTTACCTTGTCCCAATCTTCGCGCTCTTCATTTCCTCTTTTTCAATCTTCCAGGAAAAAGAGCTGAAGACGTCGATGATCCTATTGACGAAAAAAGAATCGAACCGAAGCCTGATGCTGAAAAAGTCCGTCGCGATCCAAACCGTCGTCATCGGCGTATTTGTCGGCTGGTACTTCGTTCTCGCCATCGCGATGAAATGGTTCCTGCAATTCCAGTTGACCAGCTTCATCTATTTTCTCGTGACTGTTGTGGTACTGCTGTTGATTTTCAACCAGCTGGGACTGTTTTTGGGGAACATCACGAACACGAAGATGCAGCTGATCGGCGCAACGATTTTCACATGGTTCCTGTTCGTGTTCCTGATCGATCTGGCCTTTATACAATACGTTCCATCTGTTTCCTATGAAAATGTCAAACTGTTTTCGTGGCTCTACTTCCTGGATCCATTGCACACATTGCGCTTCTTTCTGGAAACATCTCTCGGGTTATTCTCGCTGAACAATATGTCACGCCTGATGGAAAAAATGATCTGGATGGCACCATGGAAGTTTCTCTTGATTGACCTGGCCTTCTGGATGATCCTGTTCTTCGAGCTCTCGATTCTGTTCCGCAGCAAGGGGGAAAAATCATGATTGAAATCAAGGACCTATCACAATCCTATAAAAACAAGCAAGTCTTGAAAGATATCAACCTGACAATCGAGAAAAACGAGTACTGTGCCCTGGTCGGGAGGAACGGCGCCGGAAAGTCAACGCTGATTCGTTCGATCCTCGGTTTGCAGCCTGTTAAAAAAGGCTCGATTACACTTGGAGGCTTTCCAAATTCGAAAGGAGACTGGAAGAAAATCGTTTCCTATCTCCCGGAAAAATTCCATCTCTATCCGCATCTGACCGGTGAAGAGAATATGCGCTTTTTCGCATCGCTTGGAATTGGTGAGATTGACGAAAAGAAGATTGAGGAGAAACTGAAGATGGTCTCTTTGTGGGAGGACCGGCATAACCAGGTGAAGGGCTATTCCAAGGGAATGCTCCAGCGACTTGGGCTCTGCGTCATGCTTTATTATGATACCGATGTCCTGATTCTCGATGAGCCGACAAGCGGACTGGATCCACTTGGCCGCGAGGAAATATTGCAGATTTTGAAGTCCCTATCCGGCAAAACCATTTTCATGGCATCGCACCATATGGATGAAATCAAGCAAATCTGCAGCCATGTCGCATTTTTGGAAGATGGCAAAATGACAAAATACACCGTCGATGAATTCCTGAATGAACACTTAAAAGGAGCGGATTACAAATGAAAAAATTAATCGCAGGCTTCATGTTGCTGATGTTGATTCTTGCAGGCTGCAGTTCAGGTTCGGATTATGAGATCAATTTAAAGGAAGCCCCTAAGTACAAGGCTGGCGAAAGCTACCCTGTCGTCATTGAAGTGATGCAGGATGGAGAGCCTGTGGACGGCCTGGCCTTTGCTGCTTACCTTGAGATGGCCAAAATGGACCATGGCTCAATTGAACTTGATTTTGAGGACAAAGGAAATGGTATCTATGAATCCAGTGTCGAACTGCCGATGGCGGGTGAATGGATTGCCAATATCGAAGGAGAAGCCGACGGCTCTGCTTTTGAGCATGTGATTACATTCGAAGTGGAAAAGGAATGATCAAGCATGAGACTTAGAACACTTCTGATACTTGTTATGATGGCTGCAGGTTTGATTCTTGGTGGCTGCCAGAAGGATCAACAAGAACTTGTGGCGAAGAACAACTCGAGTGAGCAGAAAGCAAAAGCAGAAGAAAGCTCAAATGACGGATTTCATGCAGACGACAAAGTCGTCACGATCAATGGCAAGGTGCTTAGCTATGAAGACCTGCAATTTTATCAGCTGATGAACAAGATTGATATCGAGCTGAACCGCGCCGTCGATGAAAAGAATCTGCAGGGCGAGGAATTGAAGGAAAAAATGGATTACTGGGATGAGCAATCCAAGTATCATGATAATTTCAACGTGAATCTGTCAAAAATGATGGAGCAGCACACGATGTACCTGCTAGCAAGGGAAAAAGGCCTGGACGTGGAAAGTGCTGAGGTCGGTGGAACTATTGATGAATTCAAAGCGAAGGTCAATCAGAACGAAGCAGCCTCGCAGCTTGTTTCTGCTTACCCTGACGATGCCTATAAAAACAGGCTGAACAGCTACTTCACCGAAAAGCTGCTCACATTGCAAATTCACGAAACTCTTAAGGCCGATGTCGTAAAAGAGAAGCCTAATGCTTCCGAAAAAGAAGTCGCTTTTGACACTGCCAAGAATTACGAAGAACTATACCAATCCCAAATCGCCAGTTTGGAGATTAAAATTAATGCTGCAGATCATGAATAGTTCAGTAATATGGAAAACAGCCTGAGCTCAAGCTCAGGCTGTTTTTTGTTTAAAGGATAGACATTTGCACAATTATTCTGCTTTTTCTCATGAACCTGACATAACTCTAGACGTATCATGACAGCTTTTATGCTTTTACACCCAAACCTGTCACAATTCCGGCGTTTTCTTGACAGCTTTACTGCTCTCACACACAAACCTGTCACGATTCCGGCTTTTTCTTGACAGCTTTTACGCTCTCACACCCAAACCTGTC
>NZ_BAUW01000014.1 GCF_000517385.1 Mesobacillus boroniphilus JCM 21738
ACATATTAAAGGTTATATTTAACATTAATGTTAATAACTAGTTGATATTTCTGGGTTGACAATAATTAATTTTCTTTATGCAACGCTAGTGGGAAATTATAGAATATTTTCAATGTGGATAACTATCCAGGTTTTCTTAATCTAGCTCCAGCACCTAGCCCCTCGAGTCGCTTGTCTAGTGTCGCCTCCTAGAAACGCAGAAACTTCAACTCCGCCGGCAGAAGCAAAAAGCGCTTCTTTGTCGGAGTCTCCAGTTTCTGCGTTTCTTGGCAGTCGGCTATACTTTTCGATTTCGGTCCGCGCAATGAAGTCAAAGAGCGACTTCACTGGTCGGCCCTTCAGCGCTTGTCGGGGCTGACCAAGGCGCTTGCGCTTTTCTAATTCTAAAATCGGCATTTATACATATTTATAGATTAACAGAGATTGTACCTCAAGTTGGTATCACACGCAAAAGGGTGATTGAATGACTGGTATATTGGTCAATATTTATCGAAAAATGTTGTCATGCTTAATAATATTACTATGCACAGTCAGTTTCTTTATGGTGGCTGGATTCATTTCTTCTTCGAACATCAGCGTTTTTAAATTCAAAGTTAACGGGGAAATTGGAGCAGAGGTATTTTTAAGAATCATCAGTTATGAGAACCCATTGATTGGACATGCACTGACAGGGTCAAATGCTGATTTGCCGATTCTTTCTACAGGATTAAAATTGCTTACAAATGTTGAAATGAATGATATCAGGAGTCTGATTCGAAGTGGAATTCCCGGTTTCATGGCTTTTGATTCAAACTTCCTTGTTGCAGAGGAAGGTGTTGATTTCACTGATATCCCGATTGAATCTGCACCTCCAATGGAAGTTCTTCTACAGGAAAGAAATATGGCAGCGAAAGAACTGAAGGAACTGAACAGCGGCAAAATATACTCTGGATCTTCACCAACAGAAAAATCGGTATTCATTTATCATACTCACAGCTGGGAATCATATTTGCCCTTGCTTGGTCTCGAGGGGGCAGAGAATGAAAATGAGGCTGTTGATGGAAAGACGAACATTACGATTGTAGGTGAGTTGCTAGGACAGGAATTGGAGAAAAGGGGTATTGGAGCAAGTGTAGATAAGACAAATATTGGTCAGGAACTAGATAAAAAAGGCTGGATGACACACAAGTCTTATGAAATTTCACGTTCCTTGGTTCAAGAGGCAATGGCTGGCAACAAGAAATTAGAGTATTTCATTGACCTTCACCGAGATTCTGTCAGAAAGGATTCGACAACAAGCACCATCAATAATGAGCCATATGCAAGATTAGTTTTTGTCATTGGCGAGGAAAATAGAAACTTCCAAAAGAACCTGAAGTTTGCAAATGAACTTCATAAGATCCTGAATAAAAACTACCCAGGGATAAGTAAGGGAGTTTTGCCCAAAAAAGGGATCGGCGTTGATGGAATTTATAATCAGGATTTGCACGCAAACACGCTGGTCGTCGAGGTAGGCGGTGTTGATAATAATATGAAAGAATTAAAGAACACAATAGAGGCATTAGCGGACGCAATCAGCCAGATTTATTGGGAAGCGGAAGAGGTAAATGGCTGAAAATCGTGAAAAGTATTTTTGGCTGTTATGGACGATTGCCACTACGATGTTGGCGTACTTTTATTTCCCCTTAAAGTTGGCAATTACATTTTTTCTATCAGGCATTATCATAAGCAGTAAATGCCTGGTTGAAGATTTTATATACCATCAGGATGATGCTGAAAAGCAAAAGAAAAAAACCATTGAAGCATGTGTATTCAATGGTTTTTTGCTTCAAAGGATTAGAAAGTATAAATTACACTTCGAGAAATGTCCAGTTCCAGTGCTTGTCGGGTCTGACCACGGCGCTTGCCCATTTCTTATTTAAACCACCCCTTTTTCCTGAACAATAAAAACATGGTTATTCCGATGACAAACATGGTGAACAATGCTCCAAAATAACCAAATCTCCAGGAGAGTTCAGGCATATTCTCAAAATTCATCCCGTAAATTCCTGCTATGAAGGTGAGTGGCATGAAAATGGTTGTGATCACAGTAAGTACTTTCATTACGCGATTTGTTTCATGTGAATTGATCGACAAATAGCTGTCCCGCATATCTGTTGTCAGTTCACGGCTCGCTTCCACCTTTTCAGCTAACCTTAATAAATGGTCATGGATGTCCGCAAAATATTCTTTTTGTTCAAGTACACCAGAAAGGCGGTGTGAATTAATCATCCTGTATACCAGATCCCTCATTGGAGTGATGGTATGCCTTAACGATAGTAATTCATGCCTTGTATCGAATAAATCCTCGAACAGTTCCTCCATCGAGCGGTCGGCTGAGTTCTCATCAATTTCATTCAATAAGTCCTCAATTCGATAAACATGAGGAAAATAATTATCGACTATTTTATCTAAAACATGATAGAGGACAATCGATGGGTTCCATTCCCCGGGAGCCTTCGCAAGCTCTAATCTCTGCCACACATCGTCAATTTCACGCATGCTGACGCTATGGTAGGTAACGATATAGTTGTTTCCAAGGTATAGGTCAACCTCTTCCTTCTGCATGGACTCTCCGTTCAGAGCCTGGAAAACAAAAAAATGATATTCTTCATAATAATCGAGTTTGGGTCTCTGATGGGTATGGATACAATCCTCAATGGATAAAGGGTGGAATCGCAAAGGTTCTTTTAATAATTCGATTTCTTTATCTGTGGCTCATTGAAATCAATCCAATGCCAATGACTAGTGTCTGACACCAATGAGTCTATACCTCGACCAGTCTGGATATCCCCGTAAGGACTAACAGAAATTGTACGTATCATAAATTCTCCCAAAAAATGTTTTCTAGGCTATTTTTAGTTAATTCGATTGGTTTGTTCTCTGTAAAACAATCAGCTAATGAATTAAATAACCTATTTTTATTATATTCGCAAAGATGGACAGGAATCAAAGCAGAAATCATGAGAATGGATTTCAGGACTATAAAGCTACTTCAAACAATAATGAAGGGTGATGGAAATGAAGCAATATTGCTATAATGGGAATCGAGAGCAATATACGACATAAAGGTCGATTATAATGGAATCCGAGGACTGAAGACAAAAAGTTATCATCTTCCTTGATTATTAAGACTGTGCCAGGAGGACTAAGAGGAATGCTGCACCATGTAGAGATCAATGTTTCCGATTTGAGTAAAGCCACTGAGTTTTGGGGCTGGTTTTTAGGCGAATTAAATTATGAAGTATATCAGAGATGGGATGAAGGAATAAGTTGGAAATGCAATATGACTTATATTGTATTTGTACAAACCGAAGAAAGGTTCATTCAAGCAGGATATCACCGCGCAAGAGTTGGTTTGAATCATCTCGCTTTTTATGCGGATTCTCGGAAACATGTGGATCAAATGACAGAGAAACTAAGAAATAAACATATCCCCATCCTCTATCAAGACAGACATCCTTTTGCAGGAGGGGCAGATCATTATGCGGTGTTTTTTGAAGGACCGGATCGTCTGAAAGTTGAATTGGTTGCACCTGATTGACACCGGATAATTTTTTCCACGTGTAATTCCTGATTTAACGGGAAAAGTATTTTACTTTTGTAAATTAGGAGGCACTGCAAAAAGTTATGGCAGAAGCATTTTTAGGAATTGTCATCTCTGCGATGGCAACAGGTTTGGGAGCAATTCCAGTTTTATTTCTAAATAATGTCTCACCCCGGTTGAAGTCTTTACTTCTTGGTTATGCTTCAGGGATCATGGTGGCGGCTACAACCTTCAGCTTGATACCAGAGTCTTTGAAATCATCAAATATCTGGGTACTATCCATCGGTATGTTATTAGGGACTTTTGTATTGAATTACATCCATTCAAAGACTGAAGACCTCGATACAAGTGATTTTAAATTTTTATCCGGTGTTGATCGAAAAACATTAGTAATCATTACAGCTATTACTCTCCATAATTTACCCGAGGGCCTGTCAGTCGGGGTTAGTTATGGAACGGGCGTAGACAACCTTGGTGCTATTATAGCCTTCGCGATCGGCCTGCAGAATGCGCCAGAAGGATTCCTCGTTGGGCTTTATTTGATCCATCAGAAAATGTCAAAAATGAAGGCTTTCATGATCGCTACCTTTACAGGGGCTGTAGAAATAATAACGGCCGCAATTGGTTATTTTCTCGCTGCTGAAGTAGCGGGGCTTGTACCATATGGATTGAGTTTTGCCGCAGGTGCGATGCTTTTTGTCATCTATAAGGAACTTATCCCTGAAAGCCAGGAAGATCATCAAGTAAAATTCCCAACGTACTCTTTCATCCTTGGCTTGATTTCAATGCTTTATCTTACGATACATTTCGGTTAGTCAAAAAGCATTGAACATAAAGTCTTTTGACTTTCCAAAAATGCCTGGGAAAGAATAAAAGTAAATGTGTAGGGTAAAGACAAAGAGAGTCTGGTATTCTAATGGTATACATATTAGGAGGGAACAATATGGGAGAATGCAGTATCGATCACAGCAAAAAGGATGTCCAGGAGAAATACCAATCACAAAAGGAATTCCTTCCGCAGGACATTCATCCATTATTCAACCGTTTTTTTGAAGAAGAACATACACAGGACATTTTGAATGAAGTATTTCACTTGCTAAAGAAGTATGACCTCGCTGCAGAAGAAGAAAGAAGCGAACGTGACAATAGATTGAAACTAGTTTTAAAGAACGTGTGATTAAGTGCAAAGGGGGCCAAGTGTTCCTTTTTTTGACCTGAGAAGACATTTTCAATAAAAAGCTATTCTTTCTAATAACCTGTATTTCCAGAAAATTCTTAGTTTATTTTGTAAAAAAAATCTTATTGCCAGCTAAAACCAGAAGGAGTAAAATTAGGAGGATATTTCGATATCCAAAATAATTTGAATGATTCGAAAGAAGAGGAATGTATGGAAAGTCCTTCACAAATAACAAAGTGGAACGAAAAGAATAGCATAATAAATGGAGTCGCTTCTACGGTTGTTATTAGTATGAGCAATAACTATTTCGCTTTATTTGCAATTGGTGTTCTGGGTGCTACAAATTATCAAGTCGGATTAATTAGTTCTCTGCCTCAAATAATTGGTATGTTCGCAATGATTCTTGGTACCGTAATCATGAGCAGGCTGCAGGAAAAAAAGAGGTTCACTGGTCTCTCGATTTTGTTCACTCGTTTATTTTTGCTGGGGATGTTTTCGATCATTTACTTGCCTGAAGAATACAGGGCCTGGACATTTGTATTACTGATCGGTCTAATGAATCTTCCTGGCTCATTCGCAATGCTCAGCTGGCAGTCATTTATCGGAGACCTTATTTCAGACAGTCGCAGAAGCGGTTTCTTTAGTGAAAGGAACAGGATACTGACCATTGCTGGTATGATTACGACATTGCTGATTGGAATAGGGCTCCAATGGTTTGACAAATCAAATCCTCTGCCATATCAAATTCTCTTCATTTTAGCATTTCTATTCGGTATTGCAGAAGTTATATATTTAAATAGACATATAGAACCGAAGAAAGTAATCGCACCGGATAAGAAACGTTTTAACTTTGGATGGGACGCTTATAAACATAAACCTTTCATTTATTTCTTGATATGCGGATTGTTTTTCAACTTTGCCTGGCAGCTAGCCTGGCTCTGTTCAATATTTACAATATCAAAGTCGCTCATATGACTGGTTTCTGGATCAGCATCATAACTGTGGCCAATCAAGTAGGCCAGATCTTAAGCTTCAAGTGGTGGGGAAGAATGGCTGATAAACACAGCAATGGAAAGATGCTGGCAGTTACTGCGGTCGGGATGGCATCAGCGCCATTCCTAACAATACTCTCAAAAAATATGTATTACCTAACCTTCGTCAACTTTACTTCCGGCCTTTTTGTTTCTGGGACCGTCCTTTTGTTATTTAATCAGCTTCTTGAAGTGACGAAGGAAGAGAATCGGGGGAGTTTTATTGCCCAATATAACATACTTCTAGCGATTATTGGCTTTATCGCACCACAGATTGGTGTATATTTGCTGGAGTTAAGTTCAATTGAAACAGCTATGAGTCTTGCAGCTGGTTTACGATTGTTGTCGGGCGCGGTATTTTTACTATTCTATTTTTATATGAAAAAAAGGTACTTCAACAGTAACAAAGTTGCAATCCCAAGACCATAACTGTTCGTATAGTTAAGGTAATGTCAAATGAAGTATGGATAAATATTAATGACATTTATGTTGCATTGAAAAGTAACCAGCAATCATATGGAATTTAGTACTCTGACGATGCCAGTCGTGTTTACAGGCAGTGTCAGTAGGGTTTTAATATAATGAGGATAGTGAGAGAATCACAACAAATAGGAAGGAAAAATTTGGATCACCTCAAGAAAAATAATTCGCTTG
The DNA here is from genome assembly GCF_000517385.1 of Mesobacillus boroniphilus JCM 21738. Lineage (GTDB taxonomy): Bacteria > Bacillota > Bacilli > Bacillales > Cytobacillaceae > Mesobacillus > Mesobacillus boroniphilus. Next base: position 6,428 of record NZ_BAUW01000014.1, read on the forward strand.
AAATAGAAGTGGATCACGATTTGGTGGAACAGGCAATTCAAATAGGATACCAAGAATGAAAATTCCCGGCCAGCTGAGGCCGGGAATTTTTATAGGTAATCCTTTTAGAGGAATTTATCGGCCTTATATCGAATAAACTCTACTAATATTGTTAGGACAGGTTGTGTCGCCATGACTATTTTCAGTTATTTTTTTATTTCATATCTTCTTGGCAGCTTAATGGCGGGCTATTTCGTTGTAAGGTTTCTGGGGAACAAGGATATAAGAGTAGAGGGAAGCGGCAATGTGGGGGCGAGGAACGCCGGCAGTACATGGAAGAGTATCATTCGTTTTGACTTTTCTTGGTGATGCTCTAAAAGGAGCAATTGTAATCTTTATTGGTGAATATTTTAACCTGTCTCCGGAGTTACTATTGGGTGGATTGGGATTTGCAATTCTTGGCCATGTTAAGCCTTTCACCTTAAAATTTAAAGGAGGAATGGGAATCTCCACATTTATCGGAGGGATGCTTGCCTTTGAACCGCTAACAGCTTTTGTCATCATTTTTGGTTTCCTTTTGCTTTATCCCTTTTTTAAAAGTTTTACATTTGCTGGCTTGGGTTCATTTGTATTGATTCCTCTGAGTTTTCATTTTTTTGGAATCCAACCTCTTGTCATTCTTATTACCTGTGTACTCGTAATCAGCATACTATTCATTCACCGTGAAGATATTTTCGCAAGATTAGATAAAAGAGTAAAAAACTAAAAGAGCAGGACAAAAGCAGACAACCAATTCCTTTTGCTGAATATATTTATAGAATAGAAGCAGGAAGGAATGATGGAATTGTTTAACTGGGGTGTCAGGTCCAGAAATAAAGCTTGGGTTATTGCTTTCTTATCACAATTAATGTTGGTAGCCTAAATTGTGCTGGAAGGCTTGAATAGATTAGGGTGGACAACTTACAGATTAACAGAAGAACTGCAGAATGAGGTTTTGATGTTGGTGAACGGTATATTCATGGTTCTTGCCATGCTTGGGATTATACAAGATCCAACAACTAAAGGATACAGAGGCAGTAAAAGGGCAATGGAATACAAGGATCCTAATTAAAATATGTTTATGTTTAGCATTCGAGCATTTTGAGGTAAAGAATTGAAAAGGATATTGTATCCATTTGAAAGGAGCCTGAAAATGTGGACTTGGATTTGGCTCTTGTTGCTGCCAATCATAATTTTGCTGTTGATAGAAGAAGGAAGTCAATTTATATGGCGCAGATATTTAAAGAACCCACAAGAAAGAAATGATACCTTTTTAATACGTACTTTTAACAGCATAAAAAAGATTCAGCAGAAATACCGCAAGGATTCTTCACATTGACGTGGTGAATTCTTTTTTAAAATAATAAATCCTCATCATGATTGAAAAATCCGATAAGTTAAACTATGATATAGATATTCAGAAAATTAAGAAATGTAGAAGGGATGATACAATGAGTAAAGTTATTCCAGAAAACTGGTGGGATCAGCTATCTGTTCCTGCAATAGCAGCCCCAATGTTCCTAGTTTCAGGTCCTGATTTGGTAAGTTCCTGCAGCAAAAATGGAGTTATTGGATCATTTCCAGCTCCAAATGCCCGACCAATTGAAGTATTAGATGAATGGATGGGCAGGTTGAATGACGAATTAGCAGAAGCAAAAAAACAAGAGCCAGAACGGAAGATAGCACCATGGGCTATGAATATGGTGGTACATAGTACTTACAGCAGGCTTGAGGAAGAGCTTGCCTTAATTAAAAAGCATAAACCTCAGCTTGTCATCACGTCGCTAGGGAGTCCTAAGAAAGTGGTAGAAATTGTTCATGAATACGGTGGCCTTGTTTTCTCGGATGTGAGTGATGTGAAATTCGCCAAGAAAGCTGCAGAGACAGGAGTAGACGGTCTTATTTTAGTCGCTAACGGTGCAGGGGGACATGCTGGAGAACTGAACAGCTTTGCTTTCGTGGATTCTGTACGGACTTTTTGGGATGGAATCATTGTTCTGGCAGGTTCGATCACAACCGGAAAAGCTGTACTTGCTGCCCAGGCTGCAGGAGCAGATCTTGCTTACATGGGGACAAGATTCATTGTGGCTAAGGAAAGTATGGCGAATGATGAGTATAGACAAATGGTAGTAGATGCAACTCAAGAAGACCTTATTCTCACAGACGCTTTTTCTGGTGTCAAAGCGAATATGCTAAAGCCAAGCATCATCAGGGCAGGACTAGATCCTGAAACCCTCCAGAAAAAAGATAATGTTAATTTCGATTCGATGCAAAGAGAGACGAATGCCAAGGCCTGGAAAGACATTTGGTCGGCAGGCCAGGGAGTCGGAGCTATTCATAATATTCAATCCACATCGGAGATTATTAAACAGTTAGAAGAAGAGTACAATGAAGCTTTAAGTAGTTTGAACGCGAAAGCAAGCAAACTCAAGACTTTTATTATGGATTAGGAAATTATAAAATGTTTTCAATTTGGATAACTATAATGGGTTTTCTTAATCCGGCTCCAGCGCCTAGCCCCTCGAGTCGCTTCGGTCCGCCCAATGAAGTCAAAGAACGACTTCACCGGTCGGCCCTCCAACGCTTGTCGGGGCTGAACAAGGCGCTTGCGCTTTTTGTTCCTGGATAAGAAAGCATTCCTGTTAGGAAAATAAATGGATATTTAAATCCTCCTTGATTCGATCGAAAATCAGTTTAATCGATTAATGGCAGGAAGTATGCTAAAATAAAAGGTATATTTTGAAAATGTGAATTCATTGTTTGTTTCCGTTGAATTCCGGAGGAGACTGATACAATGCGTAAAAAATCCAGGATTTGATCTCTACTGTTCAAGAAACTGGTGCCCATATTTTTTATTCATTTGAAAACGAAGAGAAATATGTAGATAATCTTATAGCCTATCTTACAGAGGCAATCGGACTCGGCAACCACGTGATGATTATAGAAAATGACCGTATTATGCCCGAACTCCAAAAGAGAATCAAAGCTGAGTTTAATGAGGAACAGCAGGAAATGATTCACACGATTAACAATTATGAATTTTATTGCTATCGCGGCAACTTCAATAAGCAGACTATTTTAAGTTATTTAGATAATATGCTTGCACCTTTTTTGGAAAATAACATTCCTATTCAGACATGGGCCCATGTCGAATGGAGAGACCAGGAGGAAATCGTACAGAACCTTGGGGATTACGAAAAAGAAGTGGACGCAATGCTTCAGACCACAAATTTAATCAACGTTTGTGGTTATGATGCCAATAGGTCCCTGAGTCATTGAAAGACGTTTTGTTGGATTCCCATGATTATTACATGACAGATGATAACATTGACCTTATAGATCGAAAAAATAAAATTTAACAATAAGGAACCTGCCGATAAAATGGCAGGTTCCTTATTGTTATTAGTTCCATAAATTATTGTATATGCAACATATTTTAAAGGAGCTGTCACTATGGTTGCAGGAATTATTATGTTAGCAGGTTTATGCTTATTTGAAATCATTTCAGCAAAAATCACCTTAGGAAATGCAGAAATAAAGGAATTTAATTTCGAGGAATTTTTTATGGGAAAGATTGATTATTAACAGAAAAAAAATGAAGCTGATAATTCACACTTTAATAATGAAGCGCATGAAGGAGGTGCTATTCTAATTGAAGAAATCAGCATCACTGCGAGATGAAAGTGTTACAATAAAAGGAAGGTTGTAATCTGAAAAGTAAGAAGGAATTTGAAACTTTTTGCCAGGTCTTCCGTAAATATTTACGTTAATAAGAAATATTTACGTTGATAAGAAAGAGGTGAAATGAATGGGCAAAACTAAAAAGGTTATTGCGAGTATTTCTGCGACGGCTTTGATGATGGGGCTCGCTGGTTGCAATAACAACCCTCAGGCCATTCCGGACCGTGATTGGGAACCAGATGTATCTGGCGATGAAGGACAGGATTGGAATTCAGATCAGGGCCAGGATATCCCTCCTGTTCCAGAAGGGACAGATTGTTCAGACTGGGAATGGGACAATGAAGATGGTGTCTGGGGATGTGATGATAACAACTCTCCATATTTTGGACATTACTTTTTCGCTGGTATGTTCTTTGCGAACCGATCATTGCTCTATAAGAGCAATGACTATATGAAGTACAAGAACAGTTCATCATTCAAAGGAGCAAGACTGGACAGCAATTATAAAAATACTTCGCCAAAGGGCAGTTCAGGATTCGGCAGCGGGTCAAGAAGCACTACTGGCGGTTAAGGGAGAGAAACAAAGATGAATTTATATTTGAATTTTGCCGCTTATTTAGGACTTGGATTGCTTTTGCTAACGGCAGGTGTCGGCTTATTCGTGCTGGCTACTCCAAAAATTAAAGAGTTTGAACTGATTGGCAAAAGAAATATCACAGCAGCTCTTTCGCTTGGAGGGAAGATGCTGGGACTTGCCATCGTGTTGGGAGCAGCGGCAGAATATTCAGTATCCCTACTAGATATGGCGATCTGGGGCTCCATTGGGATTTTCACGCAAATCATTGTATTCTTTGTCGCTGAGGTTATAACGGTCAGATATAGTCTCCAAAAAGCGATTGAAGAAGACAACCGTTCTGTGGGTGTCATTCTCTTCTCACTTTCCCTTGCTGTCGGCTGGATTGTTGCAAGTAGCCTTTCTTATTAGGAGGAGAAAACATCCATGAAAAAACTAACTTACTTTGTTCATGATGGAAAAGATAATTACGAACCTTTATACGAATATACAATCCCGCAAGTAGGAATTGATGAGTTCTATGCCCGCCAGCTTTGCACTTATTTCATTATTAAAGGAAGCCAGTATGAACTGATATCCAATGAGATGGTTGGGGATGAGGAAATACTCGTTCTTGAGGACAGGGGTAAGAACAATTATGTCCTTGATGAGAAAAGTTACCGGGGAATGGGGATCCACGTAGAACTCCGGCGATACAAGGAAAGTGAGAATTATAGGTTGTTAACTACTGTTCCTTGTCGGACACACCTTGATGTAATCCGCTATCTATTAAAGGATATTATTGATGTTCCTGGTATCGGGCAAATGGCTGTTACCTCCACTGAAGTGGATGAAGATCGGGGAGTTTACGTCTTATATTTGAAAGTCATTGGTGAAAACGGCATGGAATAGGAGGCATTCCATGAAAAACTACAAAGCAAATAGAGAAGGCTTTTATAGTGGAATAAAAAATTTCTGGCCCGATTTGTATGGAGAAGAATATGCCTTATTTGATGTTGCTACCATCGATCAGGGAGAAGCTGAAACCATCAGACTTTGTACAAATAGAGTCGGCAGAATATTTTTTAAAGTTAGTGAGCTTTTGAGAAATATCCAACGGGATACCTTGAGTGAACTGGGGTATCCGGTTGAAACGCTCAATTTTATAAGGCTCAAGACATTGAATGTTGAGAGTGTGATCGCAAGACTGGACTTAATTAAAACAGAAAGTACATACAAGTGCATTGAGATCAATTCTGATACTCCAACCTTCGTTAAGGAATTATTTAGCGTAAATGGATCCGTAGCGTCTCAATTTGGTTTCAGGAATCCAAATGAAGGGATGGAGGATCAACTGGCCAGAGCTGTCCGGATTGCTGTCGCTGCAGCTGCAAACTGGCTGGAAGAAATTGAACCATATGTTGTTTTCACTGCCCATGAAGACAATGTAGAAGATCGAAATACCGTTTTATATTTGCAGGATTTATATGGTTTACCTTCGAGGTTCATTCCACTCGATAAACTGAGGATCATACCTGGTACTGGCCTATATGATCAAACTGGGCGTAAGATTGACATCCTCTACAGGCAAACATTTCCGATAGAAAGCCTCATAATGGATGAAGACGAACTTGGAAATAAAATCGGTATGTGGCTGCTTGAACTTGTTAAAACAAAGAAACTGGCAATAATCAATCCTCCGTCAGCCTTCTTATTGCAGAATAAGGCTGTGCAGGCAGTAATATGGGGATTACATGAGGATAATGATCCATTTTTCACAAAGGAAGAGCATGACTGGATTAACGAATATTTCCTTCCAACTTATTTGGAAGCGGAGCCGTTTTTAACGAAGCAGGTTCCTTTTGTCAAAAAGCCTATCTTCGGGAGAGAAGGAGACACAGTCGAGATATACAGTTCCACTGGTAAACTGATAATGGAAGAAAAACATAAAAACTACAACGATGTCCCAGCCATATATCAGCAGTATATCGAACTGCCTACTGTGATTTACAATTCAGAAAAAGGCAAGCAAAAAGGTCATGTTTTGACTGGGAGTTTTCTTGTTAACGGAAAATCATCGGCGCTCGGTTACCGTGTCGGAGGACAAATTACAAACAACCTTTCTTGCTTTTTACCAGTGGGGTTGTCTTAAGAGAAAGGAGGTCAATTCATGTGGATTTTACAGAGGTTGTTTACAAAACTGCTGAAAGTCAGTCTTTTGAAAATTACCTTGATCGTACTTGGAGTGATCCTATTAAGCAGCTTGGTTATCAAGACACTTGAACCAGAAACTTTTCCAAGATACCTTGATGCAGTTTGGTGGACAATGACCACGGTCGTGACGGTTGGTTACGGTGATTACTCACCCAGCAGTGATTTAGGCCGAATTTTTACGATGGTGCTGCTATATACAGTCGGGATTGGGGCAATGGGTGTTATCATCGGCAAGATTTTTGATAGTTTGACTTTGTATAAAAAAATGAAGGAGGAAGGGAAGTTGGCATTTAAAGGAAAGGACCACTATATACTGATCGGCTCCTCCAAAGATAAACTTAGTAATGTTGTTGAGGAAATCCTGAACTCCAATAAAAAGTGCGATATAGTCATTGTCGATCATAACAATGAGTCGCCAGTGCAGCATGACCGAGTACATTTTGTCAGTGGAAATCCTGCTGAAGAAGAAATTCTTATGCAGGCAAATATCCTCGAGTCCAAGTCAGTAGCCGTCTTTACGGATGATCGTATTGAGTTTCCTGAATACGCTGATGGGAAAACTTTGCTTATAGCATCAAGGGTAGAACATATCTCGAAACAATCCAAACGAAATATATATACGATTGCCGAGATCATGAAAGAAAAACATATTGCGTTGTTCGAACATGCCAACATAGATGAATTTATTTTATCAAATGAATCAGTATCTAAACTCATGGCTCAGGCAGCGATCTTTCCTGGTTCGAGTAAGTTGTTTAAACAACTGCTCAGCAATATGGAAGGAGAAAACCTCTATAAAATCGAAAAGAAGCCGCATTGGACTACTTACAAGCAAGCGGCCATGGATCTTTTTGATATGGGGGCAACACTCATTTCAGATGGACACGCGCTTGATATCGCCAGGAAACATAATGAACAAATTCCGGAGGGCACGGAGATGTTTATCATTTGCGATGAGGCAACCTTTAAAAAGTTACGCAGCTAAACCATAGTCAAAAATTTTCCTGTCTTTTGGTTTAAAATATTTTTAGAAGGATATAATAATCACGCAAGGTTAAATTGCAATTTTTTTAATCGCTAGGAGGCAACAATTGTGGAACGTGGTAAGGTAAAATGGTTTAACAGTGAAAAAGGATTTGGATTCATTGAGCGTGAAGGCGGCGAAGATGTATTCGTACACTTCTCAGCAATTCAGGGAGAAGGCTACAAATCTTTAGATGAAGGTCAAGAAGTTACATTTGAAGTTGAACAAGGTCAGCGTGGCCCACAAGCGACAAACGTACAGAAAGCCTAACTAAGGATACCTAAAACAGACTCAGATTTTATGGGTCTGTTTTTTTGATTTGGTTTCTATAAAACAACTTGCGAAAAATGTTGCAAAAAAAAAGAACACATCCCTGATGTGCCAGATTAAAATCCAAAAAAGGAACTGATAATATTTCTTTTTTTGAATTTCCTTAAGGAAGAAATAGGTGTTAAAGATGGTTGATTTTCCTCCTTGGATAATTGTTCCTGCTGTGCTGCGGCTTCCTCCATGCTTGTTATCACGTCTTTCAGCCTGTCTACCTCATTTTGTAAATCCTCAATTTCCCTGCGATGCTGAAGGATCTGATAAGAAACAACTTCATCTGCCTTTCTGTTAAGCCGGTTTTCAAAATCCTCCATGCGCTTCATCAGCTTATCCAGTACCATATCTGGTTTAACAGATGGTATTGTCGCTTTTCTAGGCTTTCTCCCTTTAACTTTTAAGTCCTGCAATAAAACTCCTTTATTGAGCTGTTCTTTTATGTCTTTTAAGATCTCGATACTTTCCTCAGAAAATTGATAATGTCCTAATTCCGTACGCTCCATTTGAAGGTTTGCCTGCTTGACCCAGCGTTGAATTGTGCTCGGTGAAACGCCGAGCAGCTTTGCGACTGCGCTAGTATTCATCATAATCCCTCCTTGTTTTAATAAAATTTCGCTTTAAAATGTACTTTTCCTTTGTCGTTGACAAAACTAGTCGGCTTTCGGCAAAGAAAGTGAAGAAACACCACCATTCACTCATTAGGTGAAACTACCAGTCGAGCTATGTTATTTTTTATCAAGTTATCCATTTTTTTAAGAAAATCATAACCTTTTATGGTAATGGATGGTAATATTAGAGTACCGATATGGAGGGCTGAATAGAAAATGAAAAAGAAACCTGTGTTTAAAAAGCTAGTGGTAGCTGGACTGCTCATATCTATGTTTTATGGAGGAACCCTACATTACAAAATCATTCAGCACGCTAACATGGATGTCTCGGAGAATGCAGATTATATGATAATTCTAGGAGCGCGGGTCAAAGGAAAAGTTCCTTCGTTGGCACTAAAATACCGTATAGACCACGCAGCAAATTATCTAAAGGAAAATCCAGATACTATTGCGATCGCCTCGGGTGGTAAAGGCCCCGGGGAAGACATATCTGAAGCCGAATGTATCAAAAGGGAACTAATGCAACATGGGATTGAGGAATCAAGGATTCTCCTCGAAGACAAGTCCACTGACACCTACGAAAATATTGGGTTTTCAAAAAAATTCATTCCTGAAAAGGCTGAAACTGGCTTAGTGGTGACGAATGATTTCCATATTTTTCGTGCCAAGATGATAGCTGACAATGAAGATCTGAAGATAAATGGATTGGCTGCCAAGACGCCAATACAGGCAGTGTTGAAATCATATACAAGAGAATACTTGGCACTGACAAAGTATTTCATGATCAATCTTTTCAAGTAGAAATAAAGAAGTATAGAAAATGAGGTGAATGTATGAACGCTCCAGAGATTGTTTTGAATCTAGTGGCATGGGGTTCTATTTTCATTCTGGCAAGACGTATCTATAGTAAGCAGGATCTAAAACCAATAATATGGAAGCTGATAATTGTCATTTTAGTTGGCTTATTCTCTTTCTCTATTAACCTGCCATATATGGACCAGCAGATAAAACTAGCCATTCTTCCTCTGGGTGTATGGATTTTATATGGGATTTATTCACGGAAAAATGAAGGCATAAGCTGGGACAGGTATCGGAAATATGCCTGGTTAGGTTTCTTTGCCAATTTTATCTTTTTAACGGTTTCGCTAATCAATCCACTAATCCATTCGGCTATATTTCCTGCCAATGATATATCAACCTATCTTTCTGATATCATTAATGGAAAGATCATTCAAACGCATCCCTCTGCTGACAAGAAGATATTAGACAGGGATTCTCTAATCATTCAATTGGACAGTATCAAGGAAGAGCCTGTTTATAGTGAAAAATGGTACTACGAAGCCTTTGAGTCAGGGGTTGAACCTGCAAAAGCGGAAGAAAGGTTCCCATATCAACTTGCAGGAACTGAAGCAAAATGGGGGAGCGGTATCGATCCAATGATTTTTGTTGAACAAGATGGAAAAGGGATCTTGATTTCAACAGGCGAAAAGCAAGTATACTTTCGTGCTGAAAAAACTTTGCTGAAGAAGGGGGAGTAACTTCATGCGGAAAAAGGTGCTCGTGTCTCTTTTACTTATCATTATTCTTATTGCAGGCGGAATTTTTTATTGGGATTATTTAGCTCCTCCAGCAACTTTTCCAGACCATGAGAAAATAGAGGCGAAGTTGAGTGATCCATATAATAAAGTTGAAATATCGGAAATACAGGACACGATTTATCTTGATGATAAGCATGTGTATATTCCTTTTATTACAGAAGAAGAAGGCCATGGTATAAGCTTTTGGGAGTGGAAAATGCATGAGTGGCAATTATCGAGCTTTTCTATCGGGAATATGCCGCAAATCTGGAAGATAGATTCTGATGACCCGTCATCATATTATATTATGTGGAATTTTCATCCGGAGAATAATTTGGATTATTTAACGTTTTTTTTGATTAAAGAACGTGGGTTTTCCGTCACTGAGGGAAAGCAACAGTATGAGCCTGGCATTCAAATGGATTACAGGGAAGAGGCTGGGGAGAATTCATATGGTTATACTTTAGTTCCTTCAGACTGGCAAAAGTATATGGAAGCAGAAAATAAACTGATGGCAGCAATGATACCTGACTCTTTTTTTGCTGACTTTTTTTCGCCATCTCAATACTATTTTGGCTGGCAAGCGACATCAACTGACGGCTTAAACGAGTATCCTTCTTATCCCTACAATAATGGTTTTGGCAGTGGAGGTTCATCAACAGAGACCCTTCGATTTTTGAATGAGAATGAAATATTTGAAATGAAGTAATATGGTTTTAAGGCCATATTAGGGAGCGAAACTCCTTATACCTTTTCGGCTGCCTTTCTAGTTTGTTGAAACTTTTTAGCGAAAGTATTCGTATTAGTATGTAAACCTTCATCAGGTTCTAAATTCTGTAAGAAGGGTAAGTAGGTAAAAAAAGTGATAAAGGAGAAACAATTGATGAAAGTTAAACACTTGATGAAAATCTCTGTTTTATTTAGCCTGTTTGTTTTCGCTTTGGGTATTTATACTGTTTCTGCATTTGCTTCAAATGACAATGATGAGGATGTCATAAATGAGAAATACGGACTACCAATTGTAGTTTATGGTGAAGCACTTTCAGATAAGCAAAAAGATGAAGTCCGGAATCTGCTGGGAATCAAAGATCCTTCCAAAGTTAAGGAAATTATTGTAACAGGAAAAGATCTAGTAACCTATATCGACGCGATGAACATTCCAATATGTATTCATCTGCCAAGATCACCAGGAAGGATACCGGTGAAGGACTGGTGATCAACCAGGTCACTCCAGAAAATATAACGGAAGTAACGGATGAAATGTACGCCAACGCGCTTTTGACAGCAGGAATTGAGGATGCTGTTGTAGATGTCGTTTCACCAGTCAAGGTAACCGGACACTCAGCTCTTGTAGGAATCTATAAGGCTTATGATGAAGGTGAAGGAACAGCCCTGGATAAGGATCGAACCGAAGTTGCGAACCAGGAACTGAACCTGGCGACAAGACTGGCAAAAAAAGAGGGGCTTGACCAGGATAAAGTGAGTGAGCTCCTGACAGAAATTAAAAAAGAGATTGCTGCTCAAAACCCAGCAACAAAAGAAGAAATCGAAAAAATTATTGATGAAAAATTAAAATCCCTTGAAATACAGCTTAGTCCTGAAGACAGGCAGCTTCTTGTTGACTTGTTCAACAAAATGCGCGATTTGAACATTAATTTTGACAATGTTAAAACACAGTTAGAAAACCTTTCTACAGATATCCAGAAGAGAATCGAGGAGGCAGTAGGAGACAAAGGCTTCCTAGAATCAGTCTCAAACTTTTTTAAAGAACTAATTGAAAGCATAAAGAGCATTTTCTCCTAAAACAGAGGATTTTCCCTCTGTTTTTTGAATGTATAAAAGAGACTACATAATGAATGATGGTGAGGAGATCTTCAATGAAAATACGACAAGCTGAAGAACGAGATACAGAGAATTTTGCGAAACTTATTCAAGAGGTTGAAAGTACCACGAATTTCATGCTTTTTGGTCCTGGTGAAAGGAAATTCAATCTTGATGCTCAAAGGAAAATGATTCAGACTCTTAGGGCTGAAGAAAACTCAAATATTTTCTTGGCTGAATCTGACAGTGGACTGGCAGGCTATTTAATTGCAAAAGGAGGAAGTGCAAGCCGAAACAAGCATACAGCTTATCTTGTTATCGGAATAAAGGAAGGTTTTCGCGGCAACGGTATAGGCACAAGACTTTTTCAAGAGATATTTAGTTGGGGGAATGAAGTTGGGATTCACAGGCTGGAATTAACAGTGATGACAGAAAACAAGGCAGGTATCGCATTATACAAGAAGATGGGCTTCAATATAGAAGGAACCAAGAAGGATTCGTTGCTAGTCGATGGTCAATATAAAGATGAATTCTATATGTCCAGAATACTTTAATCTAATAGTTTTGGCATTCTGGGTTAAATGAATAAACAGGCTAAAAATGATGGAGTCACAATCGTTTTTAGCCCGTTTTTATATCTTATAGTGCTTTATCCAGAAGAGAGTCAGGAATGTTGCTGAGCTTCCCATTCATCCCTTAATAATCCCATTTTTATTGAATCATAGTATTTCCCGTTATAGAGCCGGCATTTCCTGATTCGAGCCTCTTCGACCATTCCCAGTTTTTTACCGACCGTAAGCATCCTGGAATTGCCGGACCAGGTTGTGAAGCCGATTCTTGGAATTGGGAAAGTTCCAAATAGGTGTGCAATCCATACTTTTAATGCATCTGTACCATACCCGCCATTCCAATATTCCGGGAGATAAATGACAATCCCAATTTCCAGCCATTGTGAAGATTCGTGTTCCCAGTAATATGTCACCATTCCGATAATTTCATCGTTTACTTTAATAAGGTACTTTCTGTCATATCCCTGATGGATGAGGTTCGTCATTTGTTCTTTAAACTTTTCAAGGCTTTCTCGCCTTAGAGGATAGTAAGGTGCATCCCACTTCTTCCATTCAGGATGTTCGTCATTGTGGATCAAGCCCCACCATGTGTCCAAATCCTGTTCTTTAATTTTGCATAATATAACCTGCTCACCTGATAATATATCTGGTGTCTGCATTTTTCTGTACCTCCTTAATAGATATGAGGCTAGACGCTTATGCTTAACTAATTCTCTTCAATTCTAGTATTTCCTGCGCCTGAACAAAAATACAAAAAAATGTTCAAATTCACAGAAAAAGAGACGCTGCGGACAGCGTCTCTTTAGTTAGTTGCTTCGTCATCTATAAATGCATTTTCATTTACTGCGAAGAAATTTAAACCAGCGGCGATTGCGAAAGCTCCTCCAAGTAATGCGAATGTAGTAATCATTATGTAATCGCTCCTGTCATTAATTGTTTTTGTTTTGTTATTATTTATATTCCCACAGTGGAAATTGTTAAACCTATTATTACGATAAAATGACAAAATAGTAAAAAGGAGATAGGTGCATATGCCGAACCAGCAATTGATATTGGAGTAGGAATGCACCCTGAATTAACTGGAAAGGGAAATGGGTTAAGTATTCTTCTCATTTGTTCTAAATGAACTGAGTGGTTTAATTATTACGCTCCTTATAGTCTGACTGTCGCGAAATTTAATAAAAGGGCAATTAAGCTTTATGAAAACATGGGATTTAGAAAGGCGTCTGAATTCAATAAAGAAAAAAATGAAATCATTACTATGCTAAAGTGGTGAAGAAGTAGTTCGTTATTGCTTTTTGGCAATTGGGGATTTTTTAATAAAGTCGGCCAAAAAAATTTGTATTTGTTAAATAATCCTTTTATAATGAAAAAGCTGTGTGAAATTCAGGTTTCGCATATAGCGATATACAGATTGAAGGGGAGAAGAAATATGAAGAAGTTTTGGACTTTACTTTCAGCGATTACATTCGCTATCGGGTTGACTGCATGCTCAGCGGAAAAAGAAGAAGCACAACCTGAAAAGAAAGAATCAGAGGAAGCTGTAAAACCTGCTGCAAACCCAAAGAGTGTAATGTATAAATTTTACATGAGCATTGTTAGCACGATCAACGAGGCTGATGCTGATTTAAATGCATACGAGGGAGCAGAGGAGCCGACACCTGAAGAAAAAGCAGCCGCGAGTGAATCAGCAGCCGCTGTTGCGTCTAAGGTAGAAGGTCTTGAAGTACCAGCCGATTTAAAGGACCAAAAAGCGGACCTGGAAACTGCTCTTAAAGATATTGCTGAAGCATATAAAATGAAAGCAGAAGAGCTAAAGAAAGATACACCAGCTTTTGATGCTGCGGATGAAAAATTCGCACAGGGTGAAGAAAAGATTGGCGCTGCATTTGAAAGCCTTGAAATGAATAAGCCTTCTCTTGCAAAAGAATTGTAGTAAGAACTAAGAAAAGCTGTGCCAGATGGCGCAGCTTTTTCTTTGTTTTCGGCATTATAGCGGAAGTTTTTCTTTAGCTGAGAAAACATAAAGACTATAGAAACTGTCTCTTATTCTTCTGTTTTATCATTGGTTTGCTCAATTCCATTTTTCATGTTGAAGTATGCATCCATAACAGCACGGCCAATCTTTTTGTTAGCACCGTGGTCAACACTGCCCTGGTAAGCCCAGGTACTATCACAGCCATGGCGATTTCTGGATTGTCGGAAGGTGCATAGCCAACAAGGCTAAGATTCATTGTATCTATTTGTGCGTCTCCTTTTACTCGATATTGCCCATCGTAGAAAGCCTCTGCAGTACCAGTTTTCCCAGCAGGCGAGTAGGTTGCGGTGCTGAAATATCGATAAGCTGTACCACCTGGTTCCTGCATTACTTTTTTAAAGCCAATATGGACACGTTCAAGCCACTGGTCTTTCCCGCCAATATCATTGAGTACATTTGGAGAAAAGGATTTATAGATAGGTCCCAGTTCTTCGCCATTCATGGCTGGTTCACGTATTTCCTTTACTATTTTTGGCTGCATTCGATATCCTCCGTTGGCAATCGTAGAGATATACTGGGCAAGCTGCATATTCGAATACGTGTCATATTGGCCGATAACTAAATCAAGTACTTTACCAACCGGATAATTTGCTCCCTTTGCACCGGTTTGTTCATTTGGTAGATCAATTCCTGTACGGATGCCAAGCCGAATGAGGCGAAGGAATTACGGATTGTATCCCAAACTTTCGGATCAAGGTTTAATGGTTGCTGATAACGATAGACACCATTCCCAATTCTGATTGCGGTATGGAACATATACACATTGGAGGACAACTTCAAAGCCTCTATATCATTAGGCCTTCCCAAGTAAGCATATGATTTTTTTATAGGTGTGCCTTTTATATCAAGAGCTCTATCATCGAATTTAGTAGTTGAATTGATTGCACTTGTTTTATAGCCGGTAAAAATCGTTGCCCCTTTGACGACAGAGCCGACGTTAAAGGTTTTAAGTATATTGCCAAGTGCGTCATCTTCCATATAAACTTCTTTTGTTTTCTTGTCTTTTACAATTCTTTTTCCTGCCATAGTCAATACTTCACCAGTGTTGGGATCCATTAAAACAACGTAGGCACTATCCAGGAGCCCTGTGCCCGGAGACCGTTTGGCAGCCCATAGTTCCTTCTCAACAATTTCCTCGACAGCAAGCTGGAGATCCATATCAATACTCAGGACTAAGTCTTTTCCACGCTGGCCTTCTGAAACTAATTCCTTTTCGAGAAGTTCGCCGGCTTTATCAGTCACATTCACAATTTTTTCTTTTTTACCCTGAAGAACATCCTCATATTCAAGTTCGAGATTGCTTTTCCCAACGCGGTCATTACGTGTATAACCCCTGGACATGTAATAATCAAGTCGTTCAGCAGGAAGACCTTCACTGCTTGTTGTAATTCTTCCTAGTACAGGCTTGAATGCTTCTTCATACTTATATTCCCGGTCCCAGTCTGTACCAGCATTAACACCAGGAAGCAGTGACAGATTTTCATTGACTAGCGCATATTCTTCCTGTGTGACACCTTCATTTTTAATGATTTGCGGAACGAATTTATAGCCGCTGTTCATGATGCTGAAAATTGCAAGCTCTTCAATATCCTGCTCAGTTAGTTGACTAAGGTGATTTTTTGTAACTCTCTCAAGCTGTAGTTTATATAAATCTTTATTTTTCAGCTTTTTATTTCTGAAAAGCTCCATCTCTTTATCTTTTATAAGTTTTTTTGCTTCTTCTGGATGCTTGATCATCCAGAAATCCTTCATATCCCTCTCTCGGACTTTATCTGTATCTTTCTCAATGATTTTGGCTAGCTTTGCAGCTACTTGAAGCATTTCCTTCTGGGAAGCACCTTCATTCGTATATGTAATAGCATTCAGTGGTTTGTTGTCGACGATAACCTTATGATTCCTGTCCAGCATCTTTCCTCGCGGGACAGGGTTATTGACTGTCACATCTTCCTTGCGATTAATTTCGCGTTTATAGTCTTCGCCGTGGACTATCTGAACAATGCCGAGGCGGAGGACCAGCAATGAAAAGAGAATGAAGACTGAAAAGAACAGAATATTGACCCTTATTGGTGTTGTATTCCTTTTTTTAGGCAAGCAGCTCACATCCTATGAAAATATATTTATATAAAAACCATCTATTACCAATAGTGTACGTAAATTATTACTGCAATGTAAAGGTTTTCCTGAAAAATATAAAAGGAATCATTGCTTAGCAATGACTCCTTTTATATTTATATGGCTTCTTCTGGAATTATAATACTGCTGTCTGAACTTGGAACTTTACGCTTTTCGATGTTGATTTCATCAGAGGAATAAATCATTACAATCATTTTTCCAGGATAAGTTTTGGCCCGGATCAGAATGGGCTGGTTGTATTTGTTTTTGAATGTGAAATCAGGCCCATACCAACTGACAGTTGCATCCCTTCCAGGTGGAACGTAGGGAACCTGCTTGCTGTGAGAATATCGCTCGAGTATCTTCATGCCAGAGCGATCAGCTGCATTAAAAAGTGTTGATGATACCTGGCATATACCTCCGCCAATACCCTCTGATAATTCTCCTCTAACAATTATGGGTGCTGGCTGATAACCGCGTGAGGCGGTACGTTTGCCGACAACTTTATTGAAGGAGAAGGTTTCCCCGGGAAAAACAACATGGTTATTGATCGCTTCTGCGGCAAGGTTAATGTTGTGGGTCCGTTCCTGGTTCTTGCTATTGAAATACGTTATGTAATGGCCAATTAGATTTGTTCGAATATTGGCGATGATTTCGCTGTCTACCTTCGGATATACAGGTAAGGTAGGAACTTGTAATCGTGAATGGTGTTTTTCAAAAAAACTTGCGGTGAATTTTTTTTTGAATTTCTTCTCATCAAGGATGTATCCCACCTCTTCTGGTATGATCTTCCCGTAATCATCCAAACCTGCATTCGTGGGTTCCTTTTTAATCTGGAGAGACATCTGTTTATTTAATGTTTCCAGCATCGTGTGGTTAAGAATTGGATACCCAAACCAGGGAATCGAAAAGTCTGATCGCTGAACTTCTACAATTGATTCATCATCCCAAACTAAATCTATTTCATCATGATTATCTGCTGTACTGCCAGAAAGAATAAGTCCAATTGCCAATAACCATTTCAACTTCCTCACCTCCCGTTTTATTATGGATAAGCAGGAGTTGTTTAATGTATTGCGGATTAGTTGGTGTTTATTGGAAGGGCTTTAGCTCCCTAGTGTAGTGCTTGCGCTTGTTATTCTGTCGAAAAATTTTTCTGTTAAAGCCTTGTGAAGATTTCTGATTATTATGTAAAATTACACTAAATAGATAATTTAACAATTAATAATCTATCCATCGTTATGAATTAAACATCGATTTCTTAATTTTTCTTAAGAAATTATTAAGAAATTATCCCCTATCTTTTTGGAAGTGGTTGGCATATAATTTAACTGTATTAATAATAATAGTACACTTAGTACAGATAGGGGGTCATTATGTTTGAGCTTGACCTGAGGAGCCGAAAACCGATATACGAGCAGCTGGTAGATAAGATGAAAGAGCTGATCATTAATGAAGTGCTCAAACCTGATGAACAATTGCCTTCCGTGCGTCAGATGGCACAGCAATTGACGATAAACCCAAATACAATTCAAAAGGCATATAGAGAGCTTGAGGTACAGGGATTCATATATTCATTAAAAGGCAAGGGGAGCTTTGTCAATGCGATGGAACCTGGCAAGGATGCAGATAAAATACTGCAGGTGAAGAGGGATTTGGAAAAACTGCTGCAGGAAGCAATGTATCTTGGCATTACTGTGGAAGATTTGCATGAGATGATTGGGAACATTGATGGTTTGAAAGGGGGAAGCGGGCAAGATGATTCAGATGATCGAGATAAATAAAACATTTGAAAAACACGAGGCTGTAGTAAACGTCAATATGACTATAAATAAAGGCTCAATATACGGGTTGATTGGATCCAATGGTGCAGGTAAGACAACCATCATTAAATTGCTTGCTGGAATTTATAAACAGGATTCTGGGAAGGTGCTTTTGGATGGTTCGGCGATTTTTGAAAACCAAGCCTTAAAAGAGAAGATCTTTTACATATCTGATCAGCCATATTTTTTTCCTCAGTATACAGTCAAGCAGATGGCGAAGTTCTATCAAAGCATTTATCCTTCATGGAATGAAGCTAGATTTATGAAATTATCCGATGTATTCGGCTTCAGCATGAATAAAAAATTACATACCTTTTCAAAGGGGATTCAAAGACAAGCTGCATTCTGGCTCGCCTTATCGACGATGCCGGAGATATTGATCCTTGATGAGCCTATGGATGGATTGGATCCGGTGGCAAGGCAAAAGGTGAAAAATCTGCTGATTCAGGATGTCGCGGACAGGGAAATGACTATTTTGATATCTTCCCATAACTTGCGGGAAATTGAAGATATTTGCGACCATATTGGGATTTTGCATCATGGATCACTCCTACTGGAAAAAGACCTTGATGACCTCAAATCTGATATACATAAGGTTCAGGTAGCTTATAAGGGAGAAACTCCGAAGCACCTTGAAAATCAACTGGCAATGCTTCACTGCGAAAGAAGGGGAAGTGTCATGGTATGTATTATCAGGGGAAAAGAGGATGAAATCGAGAATGTTATCAATCAGACCGATCCTGTTATTTTTGATATCCTCCCATTGACATTAGAGGAGATTTTTATATATGAAATGGGGGATATCGGCTATGCAATCAAAAATGTCATTGTTTAACAAAGAAATGGTACTCCAAGTTGGAAGAAACGTCGGCTGGATATCCGTCATTTACTTCCTGGCTTTATTTTTCGCGATACCATTAAGAATCATGATGCTGTATTCCGGTGAAAACTACCGCGATTTCATGCCGGTGGAAAGATTGTTTGATTTCAATTTTGCGATACAGTTCATCATGTTTATTACAGTACCAGTTGTTATGGCAATCTTTCTTTATCGCTTTCTGCATGTGAAGCAGGCAGCAGATTTAATCCATAGTCTGCCATTGAAACGGGAGCAGATTTTCCACTTCTATACAATGACAGGCTTTGTGTTTCTGATTATTCCAGTCATCTTGATTGGGCTGACCACTGCGATTATTCACAGTGTGTATGATTTGAACCTATATTTTGAGCTGCAGGACATTTTCAGATGGACAGGAATCGTCGTGATATTTAACGCTGTCTTTTACCTGTCAGGAGTTTTTGTAGCAATGGTAACAGGAATTTCGGTGGTCCAGGGCGTCTTGACATATATCATGCTTCTGTTTCCGGCAGGGTTCACTCTGCTGATTATCTATAATCTTGGACTTATGTTGTATGGGTTTCCTAGTGATTATTATCAGATCAGGAATATAGAATATCTTTCACCTATTTCACACTTGACCATTTTAGAGGGCCAGTCAATATCTGTGAAGGCAGTTCTCTTGTATTCAGTCTTTGTGTTGGTCTCATATGTCCTGTCACTATTTATCTATAAAAAAAGGAAAATAGAAGCAGCGTCAGAGGCAATTGCTTTTAATAGTTTAAAAGTTGTCTTTAAATACGGAGTTGCTTTCTGCATGATGCTTCTCGGTGGCATGTATTTCGATGCAATGCAGAATAAATTTGGCTGGCTGATATTCGGCTACACAGCTGGGGGGATAATCGGATACTTCGCTGCCGAAATGGTTCTTCAGAAATCATGGAGGGTTTTTGGGAAATTAAAAGGCCTTGGATACTTTGCTATTGCGATGGCGGTCTTGGTCCTCATCACTCAAGCATTTGCTCCATACGAAAAAATGGTGCCTGCACTTGATGAGATTAGAAGTGTAACCTACGCAAATCACATTTATATGGACCCGGATGATCGACTTGCTCGAAAACCACTATACGAGCAAGAAAATATTGAAGCTGTGCGAAAGTTCCATGAAAGTATCATCAATAGTGAAAAAATGAATGAACAAGGAATGGAATCACAGGAATTTGCTCTCTTTATCTATGAATTGAAAAATGGAGATAAATTGGTTCGCCAGTATACCATCGATCGATTCGATTACGAGCCCCAAATGAGAGAGATTTTTGAATCACTCGAGTATAAGCATGCTCACCAGCCTATTTTTAAAATGAATACCGATGAAATTACCTCTATTAGAATAAATAAACACATAACTGATAGCCCGTTGACGATTACTGATGAGGAGAAAATTAACCAGGCTATTGCAATTCTGAAAAAGGAAATTGAGCAAGAACCTTTTTCCATTGATTATTATTCTAAAGGCAACACATCATCGATTGAAATTATGTCAGGCATAAACGATTACGACCATATTGAGTTAAAGCGGTCATACAAAAGCTTCCTGGGATGGCTGGAGGAAAACGATAGACTGAAAGAGGCAATTGTGACACCTGATGATATAGACTATATTGTCGTAACAAATGATTCTATAGAACAGGAACAATTTAAGGAATACCCAGAAGAAGAAATAATTAATCGTATTATGAACGATAAACAAGCCCTTAAACTGAGTGAACATGACCAAGTGCTCTCAGCGATTGAGACGCAGGTTATGGATGGTTTAATGAAGCGCCGTATACTGCTATTTTCGTTTACAAAGCAGGGAATCACAAAGAGATTCGTACATTTAGTGATAAAGATGTACCAGCTTTATCAAGGAGCATTTTAAGTAATAACAATAGACAGAGATTGAAAGGAATACAGCTTACAAAAGTTAGTAGCAGGGCAAGGGGGATGGATATGGCTAAGATTGATTTTGACGAGCTTTATAGAACCCATGGGAAAAAGCTTTGTCAAATTGCTTTCAGCATTACAAAAGACAGACATCTTGCAGAAGATGTAGTCCAGGAGACTTTCATAAAGGCATATAAAAAGGCAGATACCATCATAGATACGCATAAAATCGGTTCATGGTTAGCAGCAATCGCGGCAAGGACTGCAATTGATTATTTGCGGGCAGAGAAAAGAAGAAAATGGCTTCCATCTGACCAGAGTATTATGGAACAAATTTTCAGTGATTATGATAACAAACAATCGCTAGAAAAGGAAGTCGAGATCATCCTGTTTAAAGAAGAAATTCAACATATGCTGTACTTGCTGACGAGTGAGTACCAGCAAGTATTAGTATTGAGATTCCAATACGGGTTAAAAGAGGATGAAATCGCCTGCAAATTGAATATTAAATCAGGCACAGTGAAAACACGTCTCCACAGAGCTCGAAAACAATTGAAAAAAGTTATGTCAGAGAAATACCCAGCCTAATAGTTCTATTTGGGCGATTAGCCAATCGCCTATTTTTTTAGGCATAAGTATTGGTAAAAAATATAATTTATTCAAATATTTTGCAGAAGAGGTGCGTCGATGATTTCAATCAACAATTTGAGCCACGAATTTGAAATCGGCAAAAAAGGGAGAAAAACGATAATTCCTGTGTTGAAGGATGTTTCTTTCAAAGTGAACAAAGGAGAAATTGTAACCATTGTAGGCAGAAGCGGTTCAGGAAAATCAACACTCCTTAACCTTGTCAGCGGATTTATAAGGCCGAAAGAAGGAGAAATCACGATCAATGGAATCAAAACATCTACTTTAAACGAAACAAAGTTTGCCGATTTCCGGATTCAGCATCTGGGATTCATTTTTCAAAGCTTTCAATTGATCCCAAGCATGACAGCCTATCAAAATGTAGAACTGCCTCTAACCTTAAAGGGAGTCAAAGAGGAAGAGCGGAAAAAACGAACAAATGAAATCCTTGATATGGTCGGGTTATCTGACTATCAGGATCATTATCCTGGCGAACTTTCAGGAGGTCAGCAACAAAGGGTGAGCATCGCCCGTGCACTAATTGTAAATCCGCCGATCATTCTTGCTGATGAACCAACCGGCAGTCTAGACTCGGAAACAGAAGAAGATTTACTCAAATTCATCACTAAATTAAACAGAGAGCTTGGCATTACATTCTTAATCATTACCCATGATGACAAGGTAGCCAAAATCGGTCATCGTACAATTGAATTAAGGGATGGCAAAGTTGTTGAGGAGGCATTCGCAAATGAGGCTTAAAGATCAATTTCAATTCGTCAGACAAAATATGAAAAAGAACCGGACTAGGCTGTTCATGACCATCCTGGCCACAGCTATGAGCGTTGCATTCCTGATTGTGCTTGCTTCCGTGGGATTTGGTCTTCATAAATCGATCGTCAAAGAAACGCTGGAAAGAAGGATTGTGACAGAAATTGAAGTCCCTGGAAAAGAGGATCCGAATAATGGCTTCAGACAGCTGACGGATGAGGATATTTCCTACTTTGAAGAAATTGACGATGTCAAAGCTGTAACAAGACGGAAGAGCCTCCAGCATTATATGTTCGAAGTGGACGACCACCTGACCGATGCCCAGGCAGTAGTTGCTCATATGCCATCTGAAACCAAAGCAGGTCTCGAGCTTTCGGAAGGCAGGCTGCCAAAAGCAGAAAATGAAGTTGTCGTTGGATACCATTTTGTAGAAAACCTACGCCCAAATAGAGAATTGTCTGAGGAACTCTATGATGAGAAGGGACAAATAAAAGAAGAATTCCGCTATAAAGAGGGTTTGATTGGCAAGAAAATTACTATGAATGTGATGAAGTTTGAAGACGGCAAGGAGATAAAAGAACCGTTAGAAGTGACGGTTGTAGGAATCCGTAAGAAACCAACAAAAGACTGGGTTTACGATAGTATTGTATTTGTTTCCGAAGGAGTTCTTAAGCAGGTTGAGGAATTTACCGGTACTCCACGCGGAATGATGAAAGATCCAAACAATCCTGACATGGAACTGCCAGATATCGGTACAGACCAATATGATCAAGTCAAT
Source organism: Mesobacillus boroniphilus JCM 21738 (assembly GCF_000517385.1). Lineage (GTDB taxonomy): Bacteria > Bacillota > Bacilli > Bacillales > Cytobacillaceae > Mesobacillus > Mesobacillus boroniphilus. Next base: position 29,727 of record NZ_BAUW01000014.1, read on the forward strand.
ATATACGCGGCAAATATGGAAGCAGTTAAAGACATCACCGCACAATTAGAAGAAAATAATTACCCATCCTATTCGGTCATAAATGAACTCAAAGATGTAAACGTCATGTTCACGATTGTTAAAGCAGGATTAATTTTTATAGGTACAATCGCAATCATTATTGCTTCGATAGGAATTTATAACACAATGACTATGGCTGTTACCGAAAGGGCTCCCGACATCGGTATTATGAAAGCGATTGGGGCTAATCCAAAGACAATCAAGAGAATTTTCCTCCTTGAAAGCAGCTATATCGGACTGATCGGTGCAGCGATTGGAACGCTTGTCGCTTATGTCATCAGTTTTATTGTGAATTTCGGACTGCCGCTGATCATAAAGCAGGCTTTCGGTGAAGAACCGCCAGAAGGTTGATATTTAGCCATATCCCATATACTCTGCCAATCATCAGTTTTATCATCTGCTACCTTGTCACGATTCTATCCGGACTGCGACCTGCCCAGCGAGCTACTAAGGTAGATGTCCTCCAGGCAATGAGAAGGGAAGTATAAGAAGCGATAGAAAAGTAGTGATTATAGTAAAATGAATCACCAAAAAAAGTATTGGCGCCCTAAAAATCAAGATAATGGAAAAACAGGTCACCAATAGAGCCGGTTCACGCCGACAAATCAAAATTCTGCAAAACTGGTCATTAATAGAGCTAATTGTATAAAATAAGATGAAGGACCAGTTGCGAATACTGGTCCTTTAAAACACGATTAACCTGGCTGGCATATGTATAGATTGTTTAACAATGGAAAAATCTAATCCTATCGTTATTTTACAGGGGGATAGGATATGTCAGTTATTGTTGTTCAAACATTTGAAATGAAACAGGATAAATTTCCGGATGGCATAAAAAACCTGCGTTTAATCCAAAATTTCCGGAACGAGCAATATGACCACAGAGTGGAGCTCTTGTCGCCAATTTCAGGTGAAGATCACACTTACGCATTGATATCTACCTACGAAGGACTGGCTGAAATGGAGCTGCAAAACAAGAAGATGTTTGAAGATGAGGAGTATAAGAAGCTCATCGGGGAATTTTTTCTTGAAAACATTGTGCAAGGAAGTATGCACACACAGATGTATCGCACGATGACTGGTCTTAGTAATGACTCTGAATCAGAAAAGAGCAAGAAATAGGATGAAAAAAAGTCGTTTCCCCGGGATGCGGCTTTTTTCATGCCTTGAGTGGCTAATACATAAAAAGTATTCGATTCTCGAATGATAATACTTGGTGAGGAAGGGGGTAAAACAATGGATTTTTTTCTGCCATCATCAAAGCCGGGATGTGGAAATAGCTCCAATGAAGGAGATTTAAAATGGTGGCAATTGTCACTGATTGGTGTTGGGTGTACGATTGGAACAGGTTTCTTCCTGGGATCGGCGATAGGGATTAAAATTACCGGGCCTTCGATTGTATTTTCTTTCATGCTTGCTGCGTTCGGCACGTACGTGGTTTATAATTTACTGGCAAAAATGACAGCAGAAGACCCCCAGGATGGCTCGTTTTGCTATTATGCCAAGAAAGCTTATGGACAGTGGGCCGGGTTCAGCTGTGGCTGGAATTATTGGAGTTCCAATATCTTGATTATGGGTAGCCAGCTTACTGCCCTTTCAATTTTGTCGCAATTCTGGTTTCCTAACATACCTTTATGGCTTTTCGCTACTGGGTATGCAATTCTCTCCATCGGTGTCGTCCTTACGGGAAATAAGGGATTTGACAAGGTAGAAGATTTATTAGCCGTCATAAAAACGGCAGCCATTATTATGTTCATTTTGATCGCTGCTGCGGCTCTTTTTGGCTTGTTTAATTTTGAAACAAAAGAGGTGATGGTGCCAATATCTACACAAAAACTATTTCCTGAAGGCTTAAAAGGATTCTGGTCATCATTGATATATGCATTTTATGCCTACGGAGGAATAGAAGTAATCGGTCTGATGGCAACAAGGCTTAAGAAGAAAGAAGATGCTCCAAAAGCGGGGGTCATCATGCTGATTTTATTAGTGATTATTTACGTACTATCTTTGGGGCTTGCTGTGATCATGGCTGCTCATGGGGCATTTCACCATAAAGAAAGTCCTTTTGTTACAGCTCTGGATCCATATAACTTGGATTTTTTTCCTCATGTATTCAATGCGGCTATAATCGTTGCAGGCTTTTCGACAATGACTGCTTCGTTATTTGGGGTGACCACCTTGCTTGTTACGCTTGCCGGAGATGGAGATGCACCGAAGGTCTTCGCCAAGAAAATCGAAAAAATGAAAGAGCTTCCTCTTCCATCGCTTGGTTTGGCAGTGGTCGGGCTAATTGCATCAATCGTTACCGCTTTAGTTCTTCCGGGTAAAATTTATGAGTATATAACAACAGCTGCAGGAATCCTGATTTTATTCAATTGGGCTTTTATCATTATTTCAGCTCTGAAATTACTGGAATTAAAGGCATGGGGAAAGACCATATCATCCATTGGAATCGCCCTTATACTTGCTGCAGTCAGCGGGACGATAATGGAAAGGAGCATACGTATGGGCTTTTTCATCAGCATAATCGTTGTCTTGCTTATTGGGATGATATCGTTAGTTTTACAGAAAAAGGTATGGAATAAAGCTAATTGAGCAAAATAACGCAAAATACTAAAAGTATGGAGGAATCGACATGAAACACCTTAGAGCATTAGCTGTAAAGTTTCTTGCCAGCCTGGTACTACTTTATGTCATTCTTGGCTTGATGTATGATGTGTCTTTTACGAAAGTCTTTTTGATTTCTCTGGTTCTTGGGCTAGCTTCTTATGTAATTGGTGATTTGTTCTTGCTGCCAAAAACGAATAATACAATCGCAACATTAGCTGACTTTGGACTTGCTTTTATAATCATTTGGATTTTGGGAGAAAGTTTAACTTATGGAGATAGTTTGCTTCTTGATCCTTGATATCAGCCGCCGGTGTTGCTCTGTTTGAATACTTCTTCCATAAATATGTTGCAGGGAATGTACTTGAAGATGGAGAAAGGCAATATCGAAATACAAATTATCAGTATCAAACAGAAGCGTCTGAAGAACTTTATCCAGTCAAACCTGATGTGAGAAGTGAAGATAAATCAGAAAAATAACGATTTAAAAACTTCAAGGTACTAAAAAAGAGCTGCAGTCGCAGCTCTTTTCTCTTAAGCGGGTTTTTCAATCTTTTACATAAACTGTTTTGGATTTCTCGGTAACATTAAATTCATATAGCTCGAAGACTATTCCATATATAAAAGAAGTTAAAAACATTGATGCGAACATATCAAGTATATAATGCTGTTTAACAAACAGCGTAGAGATAATAATCAATGAGCCCATCACCGGTACGAAGACCGAATGGAAGATATGCTTATTGCGAATGTTGATATTGCCAAGAATGATGGCAAACGTAGTTAATACATGAATGCTTGGGAAAGCGTTATATGGTTGATCGTGGCTGTAGATCATGCCGACAAGGTCTATAAGGATTCCGTTACCAACAAGGTTTGGTCGAGGAACGGTTGTTTGGAAGAAGAAGTAAATAATGAAACAGACTAACTCGCCAATTACAATCATTGTCAATGTTTTTAAATAAACTCGAGTATCCTTATACCAAAAATAAATTAGATAACCTAATATGAACGCGTACCAAATGATATAGGGTAAAATGAAGACTGGAAGGAAAGGTATCTTATCGTCAACATTAGTTGAAAGGATGACAGCCTCTCGGGGGTTGTTATTCAAGATTTTATAAATTAAGCCAAGTACTGGCATAACCAGCAAAAATAATAAATACGGCAACTCTTTTATTTTGGTTTTCATGTTAATTCCCCTTTTGCTAAATTGCTTGTGGTGTATAAATACCACAAACAAGCTTATTTAATCCAAAAACAAATAATTGGTATATTAATAGAGTAAAATCTGTCTTCACTAATAATAGACGTATCCAAAATTAGTTTAGTTCCATTTTACTAACAGTTTCTTGATTTTCTGTACTCAAAATAAATTTGGAAAACATGGTTGTTATTGTGCCGAGATCTATTGTGTGTCTGGTAATTTTAATACCAAAAGAGGTGATAAGGGGGATGCCTTGACATGTAAATCTTCTAAGTTGGTGTGTAGTTTCTATCAGCAGTAATTAGCGGAAGCAGGAAGATATAAGAAAAAATCTTAACAAATAAAAAACCTTGATTAAAAATCAAGGTTTTAAGCGTCCCAGAAGAGATTCGAACTCCCGACCTACAGTTTAGGAAACTGTTGCTCTATCCTACTGAGCTACTGGGACATGAAAAAAGTAATTCTCTTTTTGCAGCGACTCAATTATTATACGATGAATCTGTGGGAATTTCAAGATAAATTTTCCTATAAAAATATTACCGGCATTCAAGAAGCTGCAATTGTCAGCCCCCTGAATGTCTCTTAATGCTGTTTTCGATGAAAAAGGCCCATTACCTCCAGGGTTTCGGTTATATTCACAAATGCCTCAGGATCAATTTCCTCTATAAGTGTTTTAACTTCTGTGAGCTCATAACGAGAAATGACTGTAATGATGACGTTGCTCTTCTCATTCGAAAAACCCCCAACAGAGTCTATCACCGTTACCCCACGATAGACATTTTTTTAATAAATGCTGCTTTACTTCTTCACCTTTTCTGGTAATGATCATTAATGTTAATTTAACGTGATGTGTATGCACTTTATCGATTACTTTTCCCAGAACAAAGATGGAAACAAGCGTATTTAATGCAGCGTCCCAGCTGAACAAAAAGCCAGATAACAAAATAACAACTGAGTTCATCGCAAATAACAGTGTTCCCATTGGAAAGTCTTTGCGTCTCGCCAAAAGCATCCCAATTATATCAAAGCCCCCTGATGAACCAGAGGAACGGAATATAATCCCTATTCCTAATCCAACAATCGCTCCTCCAAATATAGAGGAAAGTATAGGATCTTCAGCAAGTTTAAACACTGGAATAGCATAAAGAGTTATAGAAATTGTAATGACGGAAAGTATCGTATAAAAAATAAATTTACGTCCCAGTTTCAAATAGCCTAGGACTAATAGGGGGAAGTTCAGAAAGAAATTGTAAATACCAGTATTAATCGATGTTAGCATTGACAATATGATAGAAAGACCGCTGATCCCGCTGCTCATGATTCCGTGGGGAATCAGGAAAAGATTAAATGCAAATGAAACAATGATTGAGCCAATGATAATTCCTGCTGACTTCAAGAACGCCGCCTCCAAAAATAACAGTGTGTAAAAAATATTATATAGATGAAAATACAGAAATGAATTTAAAAGTTTATTTAAAATTCATTAAGAATTTTGATTTGATATTGCCCTTAAACTGCGAAGTCATATTAAGTTTGAGGAAGGGAAAGATAAAGTGAGCATTAGATGGAGGTGAGCAGCTTTGAAAAACGATTCAATCAGGGATCTGGTAACTGTTATAGATGATAGGGGCATGGAGAGGCAATTCGAGGTAGAAGCATTATTCGAAATGAATGGTGAATCATCGCGATGCTTAGAGTTGAAAATGGGACAGTATTAATAATTGAAATGAATAAATCGGTATTTATAAATCTTCTTTATTTCAATTACTGAAGTAATATATCTGGATTCAAAACAAAAACTCAGATTTCTGAGCTTTTTTGTGTTCGAGAAAATTAGTGGATGTTCCGTTTTTTGAATCTGCCCCCACGAACTTCGGCTATATTTCCGACAGCCAAGAATGCCGTCTCATCAAGTTCTTCGACAATGGATTTCAACTTAGCTTCCTCAAGACGGGTGATGACGCAAAAAATGACCTTTTTATCATCGCCCGTATATGCACCCTCGCCGATTAAATATGTGACGCCGCGGCCAAGACGAGCCAGGATGGCTTCGCCTATTTGCTTGTGCTGATCACTTATAATCCACGCAGCTTTGGATTCATCTAGTCCAGCAATGACTATATCGATAGTCTTGAATGCGATGAAATATGCCAGGATGGAATACATAGCCCGATCCCAGCCAAAGACAAATCCTGCCGTGCCAAAAATGAAAATATTGAAAAACATTATGACTTCCCCAACAGAGAATGGCAGTCTCCTGTTTGCCAGGATTGCAAGAATTTCCGTTCCATCCAGTGACCCGCCATATCTTATCACTATTCCGACTCCAGCTCCTAAAACTATTCCTCCGAATACAGTGGCAAGAAGTATATCTTCTGTAAATACAGGCCAATCATGAAGGAAGCTAGTCGTTAAAGATAATACAGTGATTCCCAATAGGGTGGATAGTGCAAAGGTTTTTCCAATCTGTTTATAGCCAATGAAAAAGAAAGGAATATTCAGGACAAAGATAAAGAGGCCGAGGCGCCAGCCTGTTAAATGTGAGAGGATGATTGAGATGCCAACAATACCGCCATCAAGAATTTTGTTCGGGACCAGGAATTCCTCAATTCCCACGCCCATCAAGATACCACCTAATATGATGAAAAAAATTCTTTTTGCGAGTTTGGTTTTTGTGATGCCCTTATGCTGCTGGACAAGGGCCTGTTCTGGAATGCTGTTCATTTCTTCCTCCTTATAAGAATCTTCCAATAATTTTATTTAACTAATTTTATCATAATTGTTAAACCAAACTATATTAAAGACCTTGGATTATTTAATTTTCCAGTGTTGATTTTAAGGTAATTGGGTAGTAAAAAGGAAGGTTATTGCTTTTAAAAATTGTAAAGGTGTTGTTGCAGATTGAATTTGACTTTAGTCATTGGACTTTTTCTATTGGTGCTTTTTTTTATTGGTATGGTCGGAATCAAATTAATAAAAATTCCTGATATATTATTATATATTTTGCTTGGTCTCATTTTATCCTTGGTTATTAAAGAATCTAAGGTAATTGAAGTGGCCGGAGAAATTGGTTTAGTTTTGTTATTCTTCATATTAGGTATGAAGTTTCCTGTCAACAGACTTATCACTAATAGTGCAAGGGTATGGAAAGGCGGTTTGCTGGATGCCTTTCTTGGAATTTTTGTGACTGCAGGGATTAGCCTGCTGTTCGGACTAGATTGGGTATCATCATTAATTGTCGGTGGAATTGTCTATGCCACAAGCTCCTCTATCACAGCGAAACTGCTTGTCGATAAGAACAGGACTGAAAACAAAGAGTCCGAATTCATGCTCCTTATCCTGGTTTTCGAGGATCTAATTGCGCCAATTCTGGTAACCGTACTGATTGGCCTTTCTGGGGAAGGGTTTACGGTAACCGATTTTGTGTTGATCCTCTTGAAAATTGTTCTTCTCGCAGGAATTGCCGTGTTCTTCGCAAGAGTGGTCTTTAAAAAGGCAGAATCAATTTTAAAAGAGATTGATCAAGATGATATCTTTATTGTGTTGATTACGGGGATTGCGCTAACTTACGGAGGCATCGCAATGCTGCTCGGTTTGTCAGAGGTAATCGGGGCCTTTCTTGCAGGAATGATGCTTTCTGAGATTTCAATTAAGGAAAAGGTTGAAAAGGCGGCATTGCCAGTACGAAATATTTTCCTTCCTTTTTTCTTCTTGAATTTTGGCCTTCATATCGAGTTGACCAGCGACATTCCATATTTAGGATTACTGATTGTTCTTGTACTGTGGTCATTGATCCATAAATTGATTGTAGGTTATTTTGGAGGACAATGGTATGGTCTTTCAAGAAGTGATTCATTGAAGGCGGGCCTTTCACTGACCCAAAGGGAGAATTCTCCGTGATCATTGCTGCGCTGGCGATCGGAGAATTAGAGATTTTTGCCAGCATTTATATCTTGGTGATTGCCATCATAGGAACGATCATGTTTCAATTGGCCCCAAGGTTGAATAAATTAATTGTTGAAAAAGTGCAAGAAAAGAGTAGATAAGCATTAAAGGGCTGCCCTTTAATGCTTTTTTAATAGTAAAAAGAAACTTTCTTTCCGTGTACTTCTTCCAGTATTCATACAGGATATAGAAAACCTACCCTTTATTTACTCCAAAATTTCTTTAACACGGCCAACCTGTCCGTCTTCAAGCCTTACCTTAATACCATGAGGATGAGTGTTGGAATTGGTAAGGAGATCTTTAACGATGCCTTGAGTAAGTTTTCCTGTTTTCTGGTCAGCTTTAAGGACAATATTTACCTTTAAGCCGGGTTTGATTTCATTGCGGTTTCTTCCATCTTTTCTATTGGACATAAATAACCCTCCACTAATTTTTATAAACCGTTTGATGAGTATTCAATTCTACCATTTTTTACATTATTATAAAGTAGTGCTTCTTTTATAAACATGTTGCCCTGCTATCGTTAATAGTAATATTCCTTAATTAAAATTTGGTTTTGTATGCGGATCTGGCGGTATGACCAGCAACAATACACCGAAAAAGGCTTATGTGAAAAGGCGAGGATACAATTGAAGTTTTGGAAATTGGCTCTACTCATTATTATCATTTTACTTTTAATTGGCGGACTTTTTTATTTTCAAAAGAAACAGGAAGAAAAATACCACGGACTTCCCATAATACCAGAGCGGACAACCGATATTCCTCTTTATAAGGGGTTGAAACCTGACAGTCCGGTTTATATTACAAAGGGTAATCATTGGGAAGAAATCTTTCATTTTTATGAAAATGAGCTTCCAAAAAACGGATGGAGTTTGAGGATGTCGCAAGCTTCATCTGATAATAATGAGGATGGTGCTGGTTTTATTTCTTATTGGGAAAAAGATAACACACCCTGGGTATTATCAATAAGCGCGGCATATTTCAAGAATTCGAATAAAACAGAAGTTGGTTTTGATAAAAGCGATAGATTGAATGCTGCCCCTTGGATCGATACAGAAGTTTCGGAAATCTGTATCAACGAACAGCCGGATCGAAGTGATGAATGCTTCAGAATGACTGACAGGCAAACAATTGAACAGATAGTCAATTTAATTAATGGAGCTATAGTCGCGGAGCAGCAACAAGTATATTATAACGGAAAAAGTGTTATCGATTTTGGCAGCATAATAATAGATGTATACTACGACTTGGAAAAAGGGATTTATTTCGTTTCTGATAATGGGATAAAATGGATGAAACCAGAAAGAGAATTCTTCGAGTTGACGAAAATATCCAAGGAATATTGATTCATGGATAGTCTTTCTCCCTGGCTTGGATTATTAAGCAGCAGGAGGATTATTTACCTAGTACAACTTGATTATTTGCAAGTAATTACAGGTTTTAAGAAGATTAATTATTGTTAAAGGTGTATCCTATTATTAAATAAGTAAAGGCTTTTTCGCATTTATCGGTTGTTATCGGCCTTATCCTTTCAAAAACTTTTAAATTAATTTAAGTTTCTTTACGAACAACAATGAAAAAACACTTTAGTACTTTGGGTGATTTTTAAAAGAACATAAGTAAAAAGAAAAGGGAAGTGACCTTTGTGAATCCAACTTCAGCAGTAGCAAATGAACTACAACAAAATTCCGAAACAATCGCAAAGGAAATAGTAAGTTCCATACTAGAATTAATTGGTGTCGAGATTCCGAAGCAGGAAGTTGACCAGGCAATAGTTGTTTACACTGAGTATCTTAAATTTCTAGGTGACTCTATTATGAATAAAGATGAAACAACTTCTAAGGGCCTTCTTGAATGGAGCCGACAAAATGGAGAACGTGAAGCAGCTAAAGGCGGCAGGATTTCAGATATCCTATTCAGGTATCCTCCCACAAGGATTGTTTTCATTGATAAAATGGCGGAAATTAGCTTAAAGCATGATGTAAACACGGAAGATTTAATTTGGATCAATAAAAGAGTGAATAATATGCTTGATATAAGTATTAATGAAACCGTTTTTGCCTTTGAAAGGCAAACTTCGAAACTGATGATGGAAGTCCAGGAAGAAATGGATATATTATCGACTCCAGTGGTCCCGGTACAGGAAAATGTGTCAGTGTTGCCTTTGGTAGGGAAAATGGACTATGACCGGGCAAGGTTGATAATGGAAAGAGCAATTCCGTTGGTAGCAAGGCAAAAAGTACAGTGTTTAATCATTGATTTTTCAGGAATCGTCACAATAGATGCAACGATTGCCAAACATATTTTGGATATCCACAATGTTTTGCGGCTTTTAGGGGTGGATTCAATTGCCACTGGAATGAGGTCAGAGCTTGCACAGGCTGCAGTCGAGGGCGGAGTAGACTTTTCAAATATCAAAACCTTCGCTACAGTAAAACAGGCCATTGATAGTATCAATAAAGAAATGTAAAGCAACTATTAGGAGGATAAAGTTGATTAATAAAAAGCCGGATATCAAACTAATTGCATTGGATATGGATGGAACGCTTCTGGATGAGCGACACGAGGTATCTGAGAAAAATAGACTAGCAATCAAAGAAGCTGAAAAAAGAGGGGTACATGTTGTTTTAAGTACTGGACGCAGTCTCAAAACAGCTAGGGATTATGTAATCTCACTGAAGATGTCGTCTTATCTAGTAACGGTCAACGGTGGAGAAATCTGGGGACCAAATGGGGAATTGGTGCAAAGAAGCATGGTAGATACCGAACACATCCAATGGATGTATGAACTATCACGAAAGCACCAGACAGGTTTTTGGGCAACAAGCAGTGAAAACGTCTGGCACAATGATATGCCAGAGGACCTGTTTTCTCAGGAATGGATTAAATTTGGCTTTCAAATTGAAGAATATGAAATAAGAGAAAGTGTACTTAAAGAGTTAAAAGATAAGGGATTATTCGAAATTAGCAATTCAAGCCTAAAAAATATTGAAGTCAATGCACTTGGCATTAATAAGGCCAGGGGATTGCAGAAGGTTTGTGACTTATTGGAAATTTCAATGGTAAATGTCATGGCAGTGGGAGACAGCCTGAACGACATTGCCATGATTACTGAGGCGGGTCTTGGAGTAGCGATGGGCAATGCCCAGGAAACCGTAAAGAAAGCGGCTGACGATATTACAGGTACCAATAAAGAAAGTGGGGTTGCCCAGGCAATCCATAAATGGGTTCTCTCATAACGAAGGAAGCAGCTTGCACTGCTTCCTTTTTTTATACTTGCTGCTGTTCCAGAACCACCTGCTTGAATCCTTTTGAGTCAATTTCCTTCACCAATGCTTTATTTTCTGCAAGTTCGACTACAGACTGTCCATTGACAGCTTCTGCGTATACATTTTCAACTGTTGCAATAGCTACTCCTTTACCTATTTGGATTGCTTTAGGTGCTGAATGTTTTGCAAGGACATTTCGGATTTTAACATTATCAGCGCGATTGCTGCCGCCAAAAACCTTTATATCGGCTCCTGCATTTGTAAACCCGCTAAATTCTACATTCTTTAAAATTATATTCCTGGAACGATACTGTATGGCAATCGCTGGTTCACCAACATAGTCATAGGAAGGATCCCCAATCGCTGTAAAATGGTTCACAGCGACATTTTTATATGCTGATACTACCATCGCCCGTGGCGAGGAATTTGCATATAACTCGGTATGAACCGGATTGTACGAGATAATATTTGCAGCTCGGATGTTGATTGCTGTTTTAGACTCAGGATCATTTTCCTTGTGATGGCCAATATGCCTGAAGTTATAAGAACGATTGTCATTTACAGATAAATGGCCTATTATGACAACATTATTTGCTGCTGAAGAAGTATGATGAGCTTTGATTTCTACTCCGCCAAAGCATCTTGCGGTTGAATTGTTTAAGAGCCATACATTTCGCGATCCATCATCTATTTCGATTCCATTCGAATTAGAAAACCCTTTTTTATGGGCTTTCCCGCTTGGATCGCTCATATGGCAATTTGATATAAAAATATTATCGCTATGGTGCGTTGTAATGCCATCATCTCCGAAACCATAGCCATTTAGGTTATCGAGCCAGATAAACTCACTTCCGCCACGGGCCCGATAGCCATCGCCATAATAATTGTAAAGAGGAGATGAAATATCAAAGCAGTGAAGCCCTGGATTAACGCATTCAACATCCTTCACCCAGCCATATTTCACATTGGCATATAGCAGACAGCTGGAATGATTTCCCCATGTACTGGTCTTTTCAACATTTCCCAAACGTTCAACATTCCAATCAAGCGTCATTCCTGTCACTTTTACATTCCGATTTCCGGTACGATGATTTTTATTTGTTATAAGTCTCCTGCCTTTAGGGGCTGAGTCATGAAGTCTGATGATTGTTTTCCTTTTTCCGGCACCAACCAAATAGGTAAAAGAAGGCATCTTTATCTCTTTTGCCACATAAACACCTTCAGGAATATATACTTTCACACGTCCTTTGCCAAGAGCCATTCGAAAAGCCTCTGTGCAATCAGTTTTTCCATCACCGATTGCACCAAAGTCTTCAATATTGACTTCACGAGTGATTTCTTTCAGTAAATGTTTATATTCCTCATTCAATCTTTCCATCCACTCGGGAAAGACATTGCCATTAGGATCGACAATAGTTTGGTAGTTTTGTGCGTTATCGAATGCGGACCTAGTCTGAATTATTTTACTTAGACTTGAACCTAAATTATTGGAAAAAGACGATATGCCTGGAAATGTTTTAAAATTTATAGGTCTGTAATCCTCACTTGCTTCTCTGAATAATTCGTTTGTCTCTTTAACCAGATCATATATATTTAAATTTTTTCCTGATATCTGTGCTATCAACTCAGCATTTTTTTTGGATCATGATTCCTATCTATCATTACCATCGTGTTCCCACCTTTTTTTTAAAAGCTGCTTGAATATTATTTCCCGCCAAAAGTGGAGGATAATCTTTTCGTACTTAAAATCCTAATTTTTAATCGTTCGCTATTATTGATATATGTTTTATTCCATTAAAGGAGGTTATGTTAAAATATAAGCGTTCTCAATAGAAAGTGAGGGGTTTAGATGATTACTTTAGGTCCAAGAGTCTTAAAAACAGGAGTGGCCGTTGTACTTGCCTTATACATAACAGAATGGATTGGATTGGAGCCCCCGGTGTTTGCTGCAATTGCAGCAACCTTTACAATCCAGCCATCGATTTATCGATCATGGAAACAAGTATTAGAGCAATTCCAGGCGAATACACTCGGTGCGATCATCGCTATTGCATCCATTTATTTATTCGGGAACAACCCTATTGTCATTGGGTTTGTAACTGTTATAGTTATTATTATTAGCTTGAAGCTTAAAATGGAAAGTTCCATATCTTTAACGCTAATCACAGTCTTAATCATGATGAGTTCACAGGAATTCAACGGTATTTTAACAGCAGCAAACAAATTTATCATAGTCCTTGTTGGAATGGGGTCTGCTTTCCTTGTTAATTTAATTGTCTCGCCACCAAATTTCAACAAGAATTTTACCGAAACAATGAACAAAAGCTTTAGTACCATGTCCTTGTTAATAAGGACAACTATTTCCAATGAACTGACAGAAAAAACATTTCAGGATCAATGGAGTCAATTGAGAAAGGACGTAGCCAAGCTTGAAGACCTTTATAAAATACTCGATGAGGAAAGAAAGAAAATTTCAAAGGTAAAACCTCTCGACGTGAGAGAATTGGTTGTTTTCAAACAAATGCTTGCTTGCCTTCAGCAAGGCTTAAGGATATTGGATATCGTTGAGGATCATTTTTTTCAAAGCCGGCCTGAACAGGAGGATACAAAGGAATTCGATGATCAATTCGAAGAACTCATTCAATACCATGAAATGATTCTCCTTAAATATTCGGGGAAAATCAGAGAGCTAGATATGGAAAGTATCCTAAGACAAAGCGGATTATTCCTTGAATCAATCATGGAGGACAAGTCAATAGAAAGGAATGATAGGTTGAGGTTAACGATCATTGGTTCTGCGATTTATGACTACGCTTTTCAGCTAGACCGTCTGAATGAGTTGATCGATCAGTATCAAAATAAAAAGCAGATACTGAATACAACAGCAAACGTGGGCTTTTTAATTTTTTTAAAAGGAAGCGAACTAAGCATATCCGTTGATGAAAAAGCATAATCTTATGTCTTGAAATGGATTATAACTTTGTAATTTACAAAATAAGGTATATATTCTTATAAATAACATCATTACCATATAATAAAAAATTCCTATAATCTAAATAGTTGTGATTAAGGAGACATTGGGAAATGACAGAAGAAGCCTTTAACGAGAAAAACCTGTTACATAAAAATGAGAATAAATATTTCTGGGTTGTATTAAGTATTAGTATTGTCTCTTACATTCTCTTTGCATTATCGATTGTAGGAATATTTATTATTCCTGCATTCCTGCTGATTTCGATGTTGCTTCATGCATTGATGATTGGTCAAATCCTGCTTAACGCAGTCCGGCGGAAAAAATGATGTTCATCCTTCCATCCATGTTGATACCAGGAATTGCAGAAAAGTATCTGCGAGCTTGTGAGTATACTTGTGACCGCTATGCGGCCTTCTATACTGGAAATCCTGAACATATCAAAAGCAGAATTTTCACCAGTTTTCCCCACAAAAAAACACCTGGTATGCCAGGTATCCAACAACGATGTTTCTTATTGTCCATACTTAATTTCATTTGGTTTTTCATAAGTTACATATGTTCCTGCGATGAAATCGTGGATTGCTCTTTTATCCTCACGGATGCCTACCATGAAGGCACTGACAATAGCACCCAGACCCAAGGTAAGTACATATACAAGTCCCGCAACGATCGTACGCATTAGCATCGTACCGGAGCCAAGCTTTTCTCCATTAACTTTCGCGATTCTCACACCCACAATTTTCTTTCCTACTGTATATCCTGACCATAAAACAGGAACAATTCTATAAGAAGTTCAATTAAACATCAAAAAGTTAAGGGAGTACTATATGAACTTCCAATTTCCAGTGAGTCCCGAAACGAAACAGGTGATTGAGGTATCCATCGGTTATATGAATTCCTATAAACAAGTTTATTTAAATGAAGGTCATGTACTTAAGTCCATCCCGGAAAAGGCGAAGTATGTCCATGGTGAAAAACAACCTCGTTAAAAAGAACACTATTCCCTTTCTGCTGCTCCAAGCAGCTTTTTTTTCGAAATCTCCTGTGTCTTTTTCATATAATCCTCCTAGTTAAAAAGAGAGTCTCCCTGTTTTCATGTAAAGTACTTAAAAAATGAAAGACCAAATTTGGTCTTCTGGTGATGCTTCGTTTTATACTATCTTGTTAAATTTAAAGCTCTATTTATTTATTGTACCCGTCCATAGTTCAAATACGGGGAGTTTTACAGGTGTGCCGGCAAACATCTCTCCAGGCTTATATATAATTGTATAGGTAAGGTTCTTCCACTTTGAAAAACCATTTTCCTTAAAGGATTGATGATAACTTGGTCTCCATGTACCAGTATTTAAATAAACCCTTTCTTTTTGTTTTGATTTATTTTTTTCTTTAATAATCTCAACGGTGCGTTTTAACGGGCTATGGGTATGCCCATATAGGACATATTGGATTGTTTTAGGCATGGCTTCAAGATCTTGTTTTGCTCCCCTTAAATATTTATCATCTATCCAAAGTTCTTTGACTATATCAAATTTATCAAATAACTTGAGCTTCCATGCTGAATTGGTTATATCAAATGTTCTCAACAGGGTTCCCATGATCTGTACCTTATTTCCATTATCAAGAGGGTGCCAGAATCGATCGTGTTTTTTGATCCAATCTTTAACAAATGGAATTTTCATAAATTCATCTCCAACTTGTCTAAATGCTGAGTTGATGGCATCTTGAACGACTTTTCCATATTGTTCATACCGCTTGACTTGAAAGGATAGCCAGGGAATGATAGCAGACATTGGACGGACGTCGAATAGGTTTCTGAAATTATCAGATATTTGATTGATATCTGCTTCTGGAAGGTTAATCTCTTTCAGCTTCATGCCAACAACGACCGGAAGCTTTGAGGCAATCTCTGCAGCAATTACATCACCTATTGGAATGGCCATATAACTCTGTGGATTTTGATGGTCACCTTCAAATTGAATGGATCCCATTCATGGCCATGACGAGCTAAAAGTCCATGCTGTTCGTTCAAAAGGTAGTTAGGGAATTTATCTTTATACGACAAATTTTGCAAATCCAGTTCATCAATCACCAGTCTTCTCATTGAAGGGTACACGTTACATAATCGATCATGATTTCCTGGTATATAGATGATTTCGGGCTTTTTTGGAAAGCCTAGCCTCTGCCAATCCCGCCCTGACAGAATGGATATTATTTCCTTATTAACTTTTATTATATTTTTTAGAATATCGACAGCTATTAACTCTGTTTTTTCATTTCCAGAACCCCCCCATGGCCGGTCTGACAATGGAACTTCAACTATTTTATTTTTGCTATTTTCGAGAAACCATCTTTCTGATCTGATCACATCAAAAATATCTCCTAAAAGAACAATTTTAATGTCTTGTTCATTTTCATTTAAATGCTTTACAGCTGCCGTTGCTTGCTGGGCGAGCTCAATAAAGGTATCCCTGAAGACTTCTGTTTCAAGCTGATGTTTCCCCGCAGTCCCATCCATCAAGTGAAGATCACTTATAAGAATAATCATTTTTTTCACATCCTTTTACTCCACGTCCATATCAACAAAAAGACATGGCTTACTAAAAGAGTTTTTTATATGTATATGCGTGACGATGAAAAAAGAATGGACATGTGTAGAGGGTTAAAAATATGGCCCGAGCCTTTTATTCTTTGGATACAAACGAGCCTATCAGTAACGAGATTTATCATTCAAAAGTAACAAAGTGGCAATCAATTCCATAGGTATTTTGAGTTATATTTATCTGAATAGTTAAAATGTTTAATAGATTTAAAGGTTTTTACAAAATTTTGCAGTATTTCTTCGTTAATCAAATTTTTCAGGGGGTGTAAGAAACTTGAGAAGAAAAACCAAGAGAACTGCAAGAAAAATTTCGGCTGTTTTGCTGGCAATGTTAATAATATTTTCATCGTTTTCAACTTCGCTGGCATCAGCCGCCAAACCAAAACCAAAGAGTTTTTCAAAAGAAGAACTAGTACTCGAGAAACAGCGTGAGCAAGCATATTCTACTGGAAGAGGAGCAGAACTAGAATCTTCGTCTGCAGAAAGTGATGAACTGACAAACCTGTTAGATGGACTGGGAATTGAACCGCCACCTTTGAAAGGCGATGAAGTATCAGCAGCTGAAATGAATAAAGATGCTGCTCTCCTTAATGCCTTTGAGAAGGAACAAGAAATTAATGTCATTATCAGGATGAAAGACCAAAATTACCTCAACGAGATTTATCCCCAGGTAAAAGCAAAGAAGAACCGCGCAGAAAAAATTAAAACCATCCAGGAACACCTCAAAGAAAAAGCGAACATTTCACAAAAAGGAATTCAACAGGCACTCACCGATCTAGAAACAAAAGGAAAAGCCAAAAGGAAGGATTCTCTCTGGATCATCAATGGAATCACTGCTTCCATAACAAAAGAAGCATTGGATGAACTGAAAAAACGTGAGGATATTGCCAAGATCTCTCTTGACGAAACCCTCAGCCTCCCAGAGGTGACGGTAGAAGAAAATCCCCCGCGTCTTCCTCAATGGGGGCTGGAAAAAATCTATGCACCAAAAGTATGGGGACAATATGGATTGAAAGGTGAAGGCATAATCGTCGGGATTATGGACTCTGGAGTTGATGGAAATCACGAAGCACTAAAGCAAAACTACCGCGGACGAGATGGTAACCATCAATATTCCTGGATTGACTTATCAGGCCAGGGTTATAAGACTCCAAATGACGGCAATGGGCATGGAACCCACGTTGCTGGTACTGCGGTTGGCGGCGGGAAGGGAGAACCAATCGGGGTAGCTCCTGAAGCAGAATGGATTGCAGCTAAAATCTTCAATGATGGAGGCTCAACAACTCTTTCAGCTATCCACCAGGCTTTCCAATGGTTCATGGCTCCAGGCGGTGACCCATCGAAGGCTCCACATGTAGTCAACAACTCATGGGGGAATTCGAATACTTATAACCTTGAATTCTATGAAGATGTAAAAGCATGGGTGTCAGCAGGAATCTTCCCATCTTTTGCAGCCGGGAATGATGGTCCGGGATCACAGACAATCGGTTCTCCGGGAAGCTTCCCTGAAACATTTGCTGTCGGCGCAACTGATGCGTATGACCAAACTGCCACTTTCTCCAGCCGTGGCCCTGTTTTTTGGAAGGATGAAAACGGCGATGAGCAACGCATCATTAAACCAGATATATCTGCACCTGGCCACAGGATTTATTCAGCATGGCCAGCTAAACGGAATGAAGGGAAATACAACACTATCAGTGGTACATCAATGGCGACTCCGCATGTCACGGGTGCAGTAGCGCTATTATTGCAGGCTAATCCTAACCTGACAATTGACCAGGTAAAAGAAACTCTAAAGCAGACTTCCAGAGTGGAGCCTCATATGGGAACATTGCCAAATGATTCCTATGGCACAGGAATCATGAATATTTACCAGGCTGTCACCGAAACTTCTTTCGCTGGTGAGCTTAACGGCAAGCTGACAGACAAGGATGGCAAGCCGCTGGCTGGAAAACTTGAAATAAAGGAGGAAGGCCTTTCCTATAATATTGGAAAAGGCGGGGATTTCAAATACAAGATCAGGGAAGGCAGCCATAAAATCAAGGTTACATCTTTTGGCTATCAGGATTTTGAAACAATAATCGAGCTGAAAAAGGGCGAAACATTATCAGTGAATTGGGTCTTGGAGAACGCCCAGGCATATAAGGTAATTGGAAAAGTAACTGACAGCTCTGGGAAGGCAGTGCCTTATGCATTTATTAGAGTCAAAAACACTCCGCTGCCAACTTATCGAA
Source organism: Mesobacillus boroniphilus JCM 21738 (assembly GCF_000517385.1). Taxonomy (GTDB): domain Bacteria; phylum Bacillota; class Bacilli; order Bacillales; family Cytobacillaceae; genus Mesobacillus; species Mesobacillus boroniphilus. The sequence goes on from NZ_BAUW01000014.1 coordinate 48,622, forward strand.
CTAATGCTAGCGGAACTTTCGAAATTGTAAATCTGCCTGCCGGTCAGTATGTCCTTCAGGTTTCGGGGGAAGGGATAAAAGGATTGGCAAAAGAGATGGAGGTTAAAGATGATACTTCCATCGATTTGAAGGTAAACGCTGAACCATCCAATTTAAATAAGGAATGGGCAATGGCGAATGGCAACAACCAACGCAATGCTGTTTCTGCAAATGCAATTGACGTAGATGCACTAGAGGAAAGCTGGGAGTACGATACTTCAGGGAAAGGTAAGATTCTTTTTTCCACCCCAGCTGCAGCTAAAAACAAAGTGGTCCTTGTAACGGACAGTGGGTACGTTGTAGCACTGGATTCGGTGACTGGCAAGGAGCAATGGTCTGTAAGATTTGGAAGCACGAACAGGTCATCGCCAACAATAAATGGTGATACTGTCTATCTTTCAGGAGGAGAAGACGGAAAGATTTATGCTTTGGATCTCAAATCGGGTAGCATTATATGGACGACCGCTGTTGGGTCAATGGCAGTCTATGAATCTCCTTTGCTAGTTGATGGAACGCTATTTGTTTCATCGGACCTTTCAAAAGATGCAAAGCTAACCGCATTAAATGCAGAGACTGGGGAAAAGAAATGGAGTGTCGATCTTGGCGCACCTACGTATTTTGGTCCTAGTGCCGGAGTTGGCATGTTATTTATCGGAAGCTATGATAATCAAAAGCTCAGAGCCCTGAGGATTGAAGATGGAACAGAAGTGTGGAGCAAAACTCTCGTAAATGAAGGCATTGCCTCAAAGCCGGTATTTGAAGGCGGCACACTATATCTAGCTGGTACCAACTTTAGCACCGAAGGCGGCACGCTTTATGCTCTTGATAGCAAGACAGGTGAAGAGAAATGGAAGGCAGAAGGGATCGGTGATACACAGGCTGGTTCTCCAATTGTCTATGAAAATATTGTCGTCATTGGTTCAGCCGTTCAGCCGGTATTGCGCGCATTCGACGCCAAAACTGGCCAGGAGCTTTGGAGCAACCGATCTGTGGGCACTACTTTAAACAGCGGTTCTGTTTCTGCAAATGGACTTTTATTTTTTGCAGGTACAAGTGGAAATCTTTCAGTTATTGATGTGTACACTGGTGAAAGATTGAAGGATTTCAGCCTCCCGGTTTATAGTACATCTGGAATCCCTGTTCTCCCTGGTCAGGTAATTGTACTTTTCCAAACTGGCGTAAAGAGCTACAGTTCACCTGCTATTGTCAAAGGCATATTAAAGGATAGCGAAGGAAATGTTGTTCAAGGTTCTGTCGCTGTGCTAGAAACAGGAGAAACTGTAGACACAGACGAAGATGGAGGCTTCTTGCTTAAGCATACACCTGGTGACTATACAATAAGGATTTCTTCATATGGTAAAAAGCAAATCACTGAAAATGTAAAGCTTTCTTCAGGATATCAATTTATGAAAGATTATCAACTTGAGGAAGCAGCTAAGGGCTCATTATCTATCCTTGTAAAAGACCAGCGTACCGGAAATCCAGTGGCCGGGGCTACTGTCCTCCTAAATCAATCACCAGTTGAGGGGAAGACAGACAGTAATGGACTATTTGCAAAGGAAAATATATATGAAGGAACCTACATGGCAGATATCTCATTAAAGGGTTATAAGACCGGCAGCGTGAAAATCGTTGTCAAAGCCGGCGAAGGTACTGACTTAACCTTCGAATTAAAGCCAATTGATATTGCGGTCCTTAATGATTATAAGAGTGAAATCACAACATTGCTTAATGTTAACGGTTTTATTGCTGAGGAACGCGGTTGGGATGTTGTCGAGGACATAGGCCGCTATAAAGTAATTCACTTGAATGGCGGATATGGTTCGGAAGGTACAAAGCCTACAGAAGATCAGTTTAAAGAATTGGTAGAAAGCGCGAAGGCTCATAATGTCAGCATCATCTTCACAGACCAGTGGGGCGCAAACTATGGATCCATTCACCATTTGAAAGGTTCTTACCAGGATCCAAAGGAGCTGGGACATGATTATGATGGCGGGGAAGTAAGAATCCAGGTTGAAGCAGAGCACCCTATTTTCAAGGGGTACAAACCTGGAGACAGAATCAATGTTTTAGAGAATAACGCAGATTTTGCCTGGTTCAATCAGTATTCAGGCAGGACAATCGGTAAAATCGGCAACACCGACCTTGGTTTTGTCGGTTCTGGGATTGCTTATAAAGCTGTATCCGAAGATAGTGCCCATTTATTATTGTCGAGCCATGCGACTGTACCTTGGGAGAGTTCAAAGGCCTGGCTGCGCGGACAGCAGCAAATCTTATTTAACAGTATTGATTACCTGTACAAAGCTGAATACGGAAAGATAACAGGTTCTGTGACCAATGCAGGTGGAGAACCTGTCGAGGCAAACATCGAAGTGCTCGAAACAGGAGTAAAAGCGAAGACTGACGCAAACGGAAACTTCACACTTTTTCATGATGAAGGTACCTTCAAACTTGAAGTAAGGTCAAAAGGATTGGGTTCTAAATCAGAAACCGTTACTGTAGCTAAGGAGACACCTGCAACAGTCCAAATCGCTTTAGGTGAGTCAGAAAAAGGGCTGCTATCAGGTACTGTAACGGACTCCATATCAGGTATGGAGCTTCAAGGTGTCAATATTACAGTTGAAAACTCAGCTGACGAAACGATAATAGAAGTTCAGACTGCTGCAAACGGACGATATGAAGTTTCTGGCTTAGAGGATGAGGTGTATGAATTTAAATTCAGTAAGGATGGATACATCGTTCAGACGCAAAGTGTCGATGTCGCTCGCCATTCGGGTGAGTTGGACATTCAGATGCACACTATGCCATCAGTAGGTGTAGTAGGTGACTACTTCTCCTCCAAGAAAAACTTCAAAGCTCTTTTTAATGAAATTGGAGTAAATGTTCTAGATGTGCAGCCTGCAGAATTGGTTCAGAGAATGGCTGAGTTTGATGTCATTTTTTTCAATGACCCAAGCTCATCAGCGATAACCGATGAAATGATGGAAGCTGCAGACAATGCTCAAACCAGCCTGATTTATGGAGATGCTGTCTGGGGTGGCGGCATTAAGCAGCTGGTGAATTACAGAAAGGATCCGAAAGAGCTTAAAACGATAAGGAAGACAACCGAAGCAGCCCAGTACAAGGTCATCGAGGAGCATCCGATATTCAATGGAGCAAAGACTGGGGAACTCGTTGAAATTCTTACTCCAGCAGCCAGCTATGTCGGTTACTTCAAGGATTACAGTGGCTATCCTCTGGCGGAGATCAAGCATGAAGGATCGGAGACCACACTTGGCCTTGGGGTGGGTTATAAACCGAGATCTGCCGGAAGTGTTGAATTGCTGTTGAGCGGGCACGGATTTGCTTATTACCATGGTGCCAAGGACTATACTGAGGAGGGGAAACAGCTTCTCATTAATTCGGTATTATGGGCAGCAAATGTCAAATACCCAGTAATCAGCGGGACGATCGTCGATGAAGAAGGCAATCCATTAAAGGCAGATATCAAGGTGAAGGGACAGCCGTTCCAAACCCAGTCAAGCAGTGAGGATGGCAGTTTTACAATCGCGATGCTACCAGGAGAATACGAGATTGAAATCAGTTCCTATGCTATGCCACTAGAACGATTAAAGTAACCGCAGAAATGGACAGTGAGCCGAAGGAGATTCAAATGGCAATAGCAGAAAATGTTGGCTCCATTTCAGGTACCGTTGAAGATTCAAAAGATGGGAATGCGATTGAAGGCGCAAAAATCACACTCTTAGGAGCTCCAAAAGAAGCGATTACAAACGTCCAGGGTCAATATAATATTTCCAAAGTAGAACCAGGGAACTATACTGCAAGAATTGAAAAGGAAGGCTATGTTCGCCAGGATATTGAGCTGAAAATTACTGACGGCCAAAAAGCTGCAGTGAATGTAAAATTAAAGCCTTCACCAACGGTTGGAATCATCGTGGACTTGACAGCATCAGGAACCACGTATAAGCAGTATTTAGAGGAAAGAGGATACAAGGTCGTTTACCTGGATTATCAGGATACAGATAAATTGGGAGAGGTAGATGTTGTATTCGCGAATTCCGATTATGCAAGGAATTTAGAACCTTCAAAGGAAGAGTTTTTAGCATTTCAGAAAGCGCTGGATGAAAGTAGAAAATCAGTTATCTGGACAGGCCAGGCGGGAGGACGAGGTTCGATACGATATTTGCAGGAATTCAATGATGATCCAAAAACTATCTTCGAACACAACAACAAATCAGGAGCACAGGGAGCTGTATTGGACCAACATCCTCTGACTACAGGTTTTAAGACAGGAGACATTATCGAAATACCTGGAAAGTCCGGCTATTATTATGGCTTTGACGGCTATTCGGGTACAACGGTCATTGATTTCTCACATACAGGAACCGGGGAAAAGGGGAGCATGGTCGCCTACAAAGGCAGGACGGCTGATTCCGTTGAAATTCTCTTGGCCAATATGACAGTCAGCCATGTATTCAAGCCAAATGATTCATTTGACCCAGCAAGAGAACGGCTGCTGAATAACGCACTAGACTGGGCACTCGAAGAGAAAGAGGCACTTGTCGGAGAGCTTAACGGTATAGTACAGAACGTCAATGGAGCTGTAAAAGGCACAATTTCTGTAAAAGAAACCGGCAAAACCTATCAAACAGATGAGAAAGGCAAGTTCTTTGCTGCATTTGAGGAAGGAACCTACACCTTGACTATTGAAGCTTTTGGCCACAATCCAAAAGAATTCACAGTCTCGATTAAAAATGGCGAAGCGAAAAATGAAGATTTCGTCATTGATGCTGTTGATTCTGGCATCCTGGCTGGTAAAATTGTCGATGCCTCTACGAAAGATGGCATCCCAGGTGCAAGAGTAGAAGTAATTGGAACACCAGTGACAGTCAAGACAAGTGAGGACGGAAGATATCAAGCGACACTTCCAGCAGGCCAATATGAAGTCAGGGTAATTGCGGCCGGCTATAAGCCGATTTACCAATCTGTAGAAATTGCAACAGGGGAGCAGACAGACTTAAATGTTTCACTTGTTGTTTCTGAAAAGATTGCATTTATGGCAAACCCTTATCAGCAGGACAGAATCATGCCATTCCTTGAAAGCAATGGATACGATGTTGATTTACATCCTTATGCAGAATTTGAAACATTGATCGAGAATATACAAAACTATAAATTAATCATCGTCAATGATACATCTTATTCTATGAAGGAAGATAGATTTAAGGCAATGGTGGAGAAAGCAAATGAAAATGAAGTGAGCATTATTTTCACTGCCTTGTTCGGAGGTCCGATTGGAGATTTAAGTGATGCATATGGGGACCCTGAAGATTTTGAATATACTTTTGTAGATAAGGAACTCAATCTTCGGATTGATGAGAACCATCCAATCCTGAAGGGATTCAATAAGGGTGAAGAACTTCCATTCCTTCTCAATCCTAAAGGAGCAGTACAGTACTCGGTGTTTGAAAACTATAGCGGAACGACTCTTGCCAGCTTGACTAACCCGGTTAAAGGAGAACTTGGCAGCTTCATTGCCTATAAGTTCAGCTCATCAAATAGTGTTCATATTCTTCTTTCCGCCCTGCAAATCAGCGGGTATGGCCATCCGAATGAGAAATGGACTGAAAATGCGAAAAAGATATATGTGAATGCGATCAATTACGCGTTGACTGCAAGCCAGGGTGAAATCAAAGGAGAAGTAAAGGACAGCCAGGGAAATCCAATTCCGAATGCCTTTGTAACCATAGAGGGAACAAATCACAAAACCACCACCAACTCAGCTGGCCAGTATAAGTTTGGAATTGGTATTGGTGATTACGAAGTGAAGGTCCAGGCAAGAGGCTTCGCTGAACAAACCAAGCCAGCAAAAGTTGCAGAGCTTGGAAGCAGTGTCGATTTGAACTTTACACTGGAAGCTATTGATGGTTCTGATTTGAATGGTGTAATTACAGGCAAGAAAGACAAAGAACATGTAGCTGGTGCTAAGTTGTCACTAGTTCCAAAAGATGAGCCGGATTTTAAGATGGAAGGCTCGAGCATAGAAAATGGTTCATATGAATTCAAGAATTTGCTGCCGGGCGAGTACACCTTGTTTGTAACAGCAGAAGGATATTTGCAGGAAGCTTTTGAGGTGGAAATTGTCTCTGAAGATAAGGAATTCAACCTGGAACTCAATGCATTCGAGGCGGCAGTATTGGGAGATGTTAATGGTGCCCTGACAGGATTATTAAATGAGCAGGAACTGTATGCAGAAGAGAAAGGCTGGGACATCCTCGGGAATGTCGGAAATTACGATGTCATTCTAGTCAATACAAATAAAGGAACAAAAGAGCAATTTGAACAGCTCATCATGGAAAGTGACGAACAAAAGACAAGTCTTGTTTTCACAGGCACATGGGGTGTTGCTGAAGGTTCAATCCAAAGGCTAGAGGAGTTCACGGGAGGTCTGGAAATGGACCAGCAGGGATATAATGAAGGTGCAGTATACCTTAAAGCTGTAACTGGACATCCAATATTCAACGGAATCAATTTGGATGAAAATGAACATGTTAAAATCCACACAGCTAAAAGTCCATATGCAACATTCAAGAATTATACGGGTATAGCAATTTCAAGCCTTTCCGTTGACGGGGAGAGTAAAGGGGATTCAATTGGGTTTGAATTCAGGAGCAAGGAGCACATGCATTTGCTGTTGTCTTCCTTTGCTGTTACAAATATCATCGGACCTGATTATGGCTGGACTCAAAATGGGCGACAGTTATTCGTAAATGCCCTTGGCTGGTCAAGGGATACATTACAGGAAATCCCTGAAGCACCAGCTTGGAAAATGGAAGAGTTTATGGTGAAGGGTGAGCCGGCATTAGTAGAAGGTACAGCACCACAGGGAACGACCGTGAATATTTATGAAAACCATGGCAATGAAGTATTCCTGATTCACTCGGTAAAAACAGGTCAGGATGGCACGTACTCAGTAGAGTTGGATCTTGATAATGGAACGCATACTTTGTATGCAGAAGCAGAGAACTTTGCAGGTAAAACAAAGTCAGTGAAAACAATGAAACTAATTGTAACCGGGAAACCAGAGAAAAAAGATAAAGCAAACTAACGAACACGAATACTAGTTGATATTGGCTTCCCATTTAGGGAAGCCTTTTCTTTAATAGCGTTTGTTTCAAAGGCTTTGAGTGGAAAAATAATTAAGGAATACTTACACTTATAAAAAAGGGGAAGTCATTATGGAATTCCTTTGCCAATATGCTTATCACTTCACAATCTCAGTACTTTTATGCTATATTAATATTTAAAATATTCTTACAAGTTTTAGGAAGGTGACAAAATGACATCAGGAATTGAAGTGAACGACAGCAGTTTGCCGTTGCGCCGGGATGTAAAAATGCTTGGAAACATCCTCGGAGATATTCTAGTCTACCATGGCGGAGTGGAACTATTTGAAAAAGTAGAAAAGATCCGAGCAATGTGCAAAACTCTAAGGAATGAACATGACCGCGATACATACCCTGCTTTAAAAGAGGAAATCGCAGGCTTGTCTGTTCCTATGAGAAAAAATATCATCCGGGCATTTTCGGTTTATTTTCATTTAATCAACGCAGCGGAACAAAATCACCGGATCCGCAGGCGCCGCGACTATCTGCTGGAGTCTGAAACCAGCTCACAGCCAGGCTCTATTGAAGCAGCTATCCTTTCGTTGAAAGACAATTACATATCCTCAGATATCATCCAAAATGTACTGAATACAATGTCTTTGGAATTGATTATTACAGCCCATCCCACGGAAGCCACCAAACGTTCAATCCTGGAGATTCAGAAAAGGATAGCAGGTATCCTTAAAAGTCTGGACAATCCACTCTTATCCAAGAAAGAGCGTGACAGGATCGAGGAAAGCCTATTCAATGAGGTTTCCGTCCTTTGGCAGACTGATGAATTGAGAGACCGTAAACCTACTGTCATAGATGAAGTCAGGAACGGACTTTATTATTTTGACCAGACACTATTCGATGTCCTGCCTGAAATCCATCAGGAAGTAGAAACTAGCCTGAAAGGCCATTATCCTGAACATGAATGGAAAGTACCTCACTTTCTTCGATTTGGCTCATGGATTGGCGGTGACAGGGATGGGAATCCAAATGTTACTCCAGATATTACATGGGAAACATTGCAAAGACAAAGACGTCTGGTACTAAAAAAGTATAAAGCTGTATTAGTTGATTTGATGAAGCGTTTCAGTCATTCAACAACAAGAGCAGCTGTTAGTGAAGAACTAGTCGCATCAGTTATTAAAGAGGAAGAAAGATATTTAACGGCTGATCAAAAATGGAATATTGAAGGCGAGGTTTATCGCCGCAAATTTGCTATTATCATTCAAAGGCTTAAGGAAGCTGGAAAATCTGTTATCGGCTATAAATCATCAGAGGAAATGCTTGAAGATCTTCTTGTCATAAAACGAAGCATCTATCAGCATCATCCTGTTCACCATGAACTCAAGACTTTGCAAAAGTTGATCAGGCAAGTCCAGCTGTTCGGATTCCATCTTGCAACTTTGGATATTCGTAACCATAGCGGTGAACAAGAAGCGGCAATCGCTGAAATACTGAAGAAGGTTGGAATCAATCAGGATTATCCATCACTATCAGAAGATGAAAAGCAGGAATTACTTGTTAAAATCCTTGAAGACCCTCGTCCATTGCTCCTTCTTCATGAGGATTATTCAAAAGAGACGCAGGAAATGCTTCAAGTTTTTGAGATGATCAAACGTGCGCATAATGAATTCGGGAAGCGTTCAATTTCTGTGTATCTAGTGAGTATGACTCAATCCGCGAGCGATTTGCTTGAAGTGCTTGTCCTTGCCAAGGAGGCTGGCATCTACAGACTCCATGCGGATGGTACTTTCGAGACCGATCTGAACGTAGCTCCTCTGCTAGAAACAATTGACGATTTAACAGCTGGTCCAAAAATTATGGAGACACTATTCAAGTTGCCAATTTACCGCAATCATTTGAATAAAATGGGGGATCAGCAGGAAATCATGCTTGGGTACTCAGATGGAAGCAAGGATGGCGGAACATTGACAGCCAACTGGAAGCTTTACAAAGCCCAGCTTGAAATCAATGAGATTGCGAAGAAATATCAAATCGGTTTGAAGTTTTTCCATGGCCGAGGAGGTTCATTAGGCCGAGGAGGGGGTCCATTGAACAAGAGCCTGCTTTCCCAGCCTGTCGAGACCCTTGGTCAAGGAGTCAAGATTACTGAGCAAGGTGAAGTTTTGTCATCACGTTATCTGTTGAAGGATATTGCCTATAGAAGCCTTGAACAGGCTACATCTACAATGATGAAGGCTGCAGCGAATGTACTGAAGGAATCTGAGCAGGGTCATTTGCGTGACCAAAGATGGGTGGTTGCCCTCGAGCAAATTTCTGCTGTTTCCTTAAGGAAATATCAGTCGCTTGTGTTTGAAGATCCAGATTTCATCACTTATTTCAACCAAGCTACACCGTTGAAAGAACTTGCTGAACTGAATATCGGTTCACGTCCGATGAGCCGAAAAAATAGTGCCAAATTCGAAAATCTTCGTGCTATACCATGGGTATTCGCCTGGACACAAAGCAGACAGCTCTTCCCAGCATGGTATGCGGCCGGAACTGGCTTGCAGAACTTCGCACAGGAAAGTCCCGATAATTTAAAGGTCTTACAGGAAATGTATGAACAATGGCCATTCTTTCGAAGTACTGTTGATAATCTGCAAATGGCATTGATGAAAGCGGATATTACCACGGCACAGGAATACACTTCACTGGTAGAAGATAAAGCAATTGCTGACCGTATCTTTGGCAACATTTTAGAGGAGTATGAACGAACCAAGAATATCCTTCTGCAAATTACAGAGGATGAAGAACTTCTTGACCATACACCAAATATCAAAGACTCTGTCCATAGACGAAATCCATATGTCGATCCGCTTAACTTTATTCAAGTGGAATTGATTAAGGAGCTTCGCAAGGATGAAGATCCGGATGATGAGTTATTGACTCAGGTTTTATTAACTATCAGTGGCGTTGCTGCAGGATTAAGGAATACCGGTTGATAAAAAGACCCGCCGCATGGCGGGTCTCTTTAAATACCGCAGCAAAAGTTTTTTTTCACAGAATACTTAACAGGTTCGGTAAGTGATTTGTCAGACAGGCAGTTTCATTTGCCGTTCGAAAGTAACATGAGTTAAAATTTCATGGTTAAGAGTTTTAGCCATTTTCATAGTAAGATTCAATATCTTGCGAATGCCTTCCTGGTGCCCGTTTTTGATAGCAAGCCCGTCACATTGGATTTCACTTTCAATACTCAATTGTTGTTCTAGCACCGGATAGTAAATATGACCAAGTTCATGCCAGATAATCGCTTCTTTTATATCTTTGTCGGCGCAGAAAGTTGGATAGTCATATACAACGATGAACCAATCGAATTCAGCTTCATAAGATTTATAAAACAGGGTTAGAATCCGGGAATCAATATTCCATAAATCAAGCCATTTTCCATTCCTAAACCCAAAAACCTTTAAAACAGCCTCCTTATTTTCGATAATCGCAAATTTCCATTGACCCGGTACTTTTCCTGATCCAAAAGTTCACCGATGCATTTCAAATAATTCCTCCTCATAATGATGTCCTGTTATTATTGTTAAATATATTAGTTATTGTTAAACAACATGAGTAAAATAAAAAGGTACGAAATTGATCAGAAGGGAGGGAGCTGTGAATGCTTTGTTCGCATAGTTACTGAAAAGTGGATCGCAGGATTGAAGATAATGAACAAGTTTATGAAGAAAACGAACAATTCATAAAAATGTATCATGACAGGATAACCACAGCTTCTGACATTTTTCATCTTCGTGACATATTAGATATTTCATTTAAGAAAATATCAGGAAGGACAGGATTTCTTTATCTTCATACAACAAGAGGAGTGTATTCCTACTGTACCGATGCAAAGCCTGATCGGCTTATCGAGATTTATAATGAAATCAAACATCAAAATTAGCTGAATTCACACATATTTAGCAGTAAAAATCACACTCTATATACAAAGGGTGTGATTCTATGCTTTTTTCAATAGTTGGTGCAATTGGATCCCAATTGAATGATTATATGATGATTTTAAATGCCATTTCGCTCCAGGAACTTTTAGATGCCGAAGCGAAATATCATAAGGTATTAAGGACGTACTGGTATGAAAATAACTTCCTTACCTATAAATGGTGGTTTCTATTGGTTCTTTCCGTTGTCCCGGCTATTGTCTGGTGGATAAGAGTGGATAAAACGAGGCTAATAGAAAATACAGCGTTTGGTTTATTCTATGGTGTAACAGCCATCTTCCTGGATTCAATCGGCAGCAACGCTATGGTATGGACATATCCAGTCAGGCTCACACCTTTTATAAATCCGCAGCTATATCCATATGATGTGGGAGTCGTGATAATCCCTTTTATGATGGTCTATCAAAAATTCAGTTTCTCATTTAAAAAGTTTTTTATCGCTACAGGTGTGTTGTCCCTTTTCCTGGCTTTTGTTGCAGAACCGTTTATGGTCTACCTGGGGATTTATAAAGAAATTACCTGGAAACATATTTATTCATTTCCGATTTACTGGTTAATAGGACTAATGTGTTGGGCAATCATTAAGAAATTCAAATCTTATACTTCTTAGTTTAAAAATCCCTGGCTTTAAGCAGGGATTTTTATGATATATTGGGTTGGTAGAAAAGGATGTGGCACCGTGACGGATTTTACAAAGAATGTTATTAGAATAATACAAACAATCCCCTATGGGAAAGTAATGACATATGGACAAATAGCTAGAGCGGCTGGAAGTCCAAGATCTGCAAGACAGGTTGTACGAATACTCCATTCCCTGTCAGAAAAATATGGACTCCCGTGGCATAGGGTGATTAATTCAAAAGGAGAAATAAGTTTCCGGGATGAAGAAATGTTTATTAACCAGAAACTGTTGCTGGAATCTGAAGGAATAGAATTTATTACAGAAAGATCACTATCACTTAAAAACTATTTATGTCATATTGATCCTGAATTCTAATGAATGAGGATGTAATAAAAATAAAAGTAAAAAAACACCCATTGGGTGCTTTTTTACTTTTATTTTTTAAAAGATTTTGTCTGTCAACTGATAAAGGCGGCTGTTCAAGCCATTCATTTGCAACCATAATATTAATCCCGTCTTCGGAATATTTGAGGATCTCTGCATTCAATCGGGAATAATCAATCACAAGATCGCTTCTCTGGCTCTCTGAAGTGGCAACCCCATAGTTGCCGATGCCAGCATAAATCATTACGCTGAAATGAAACAACGAGAAGCCATTATTAAATATAACGATAAACCTTCATTGATTTATACATAAATCTACAGTTTAGTTCTAAATTAAGTAAGACGTATTCATGTTTTGCCAGTACAGGATTAGGGAAGAATTAAAGAGGAGTAAATTACATAGTGAGGTACAATATGGAAGTAGCAATGCTTGAAAAAGAAATCAGCGGATATATCGGGAAGTTATTAAGAGAGAATTTTGGCCGTGGGCCAGGTAATGTGTTTTGTACCATCTCGAGGCCTTTCGTATCCATCTATATAACCAATTTCTTGTCACCGATGGAGAATACGCTCCTGACTAATCAACAAAGCGTCTATGTCCAAAAGACAAGAGATTTAATGATGGAAAACCTTGAAGAAGAAATAAAATCCTATATCGAATTTAATACAAAAGATAAGATAAAAGAATTTTACTATGACTGGAATCTGGATGAAAAATCAGGAATGTTACTATTCATTTTTGAAAAAGATCAGCCATATAATTTCGATGCGTATCACAATAAAAATCTTGTTGAGAAAGAAACAATAGAATTAAGCATGCAAATTCAGAAAGCTCCTGAAGAAACCCACTCAAAGTTGCTTAATGAGCGGACGCTTATTATCGTACGCCACGGTATACTAATAAGCCTGGAAAAAGAATTCATTCAATTAGGTTTTCAAGAAACGCTGAAGGTTGTAAAAAGAAAGCTGGAAAAGAAAGTCATTAATCAGCATCAAAGTTCTTATGAAAAGTACCTAAACGCAGAAATAACAGATTACTTTGTAGACTGGAATTTTGATAAGGACAAAAGCTACACTTTGTTTATACTTAAGCCATGACTGACGAGCCTATTGATTTATTGGTGATAAAATGGTACTATACTCAATAGGGTAAAGGTTAAAACTCTTAACCTTGCTTATTCAAAACAAGAACAAAATTTAAAGTGAATAACTAAATATATTAATCTGATAGCAATGAATGGGCATAGAACCAGATCATAAGTCAGAAAAGGATTATCATGGATTGATCCTTTTCTGGCTTTTTTTATTTATTTAATAGGAAATTATAAAAT
>NZ_BAUW01000013.1 GCF_000517385.1 Mesobacillus boroniphilus JCM 21738
ATTACACATTTTGTTATAAAAAAAAAATTTTAAATCCGGGAATTTACGAATTCATTATCGAAAAGAAATGCTTTATTTTATAATATCTATATTCGGTTAATTTTGGTGTTTAATATTAAGATTTCTGAACATCATAACAAAGCGGGAGCCATCAACACCAGGCTCCCGCTTTATTTGTATCAGTTAGAGTGACGTTGCCTGGCCTCCAGAGTAAAATTAAGTATCGCCAAGGCATCTTCATTTTTCAAAAATTTACTCAACCACCCCAGTCCGCAAAATCTCAAACTCAACCTTCACATCGACTTTGCTTTCCGGGTACATGCCGTGCCACTTCTCGGTGGTCAGGTTGGCCTGTCTGACACTCTTTCGATAGATTTCACCGAATCCAAATGGATCGGCCCCTACATCACGAGCTTTATTGATCAAATTTTCAACATCTGATATGATTTTCCCGCTAAGCTTCGTTTCGAGTTTCTTAACGTGTACCGGGTTTTTTAAATCCAATGCCTGGTTGATTTCGAGCAATCTTGTTTTTAATTTGATTTTCAGTTCAAATTGGAGATTTTCCTTGCTGATCAGGTTGATGTCGCTTTTGCTCTGGATCGTGTCAATCACCACTGCGAGCGTATCGGAATCTTCAAGAGACTCAGGCAGATCAAAACCTTCTTTGTCGACTTCCAGTTCTATAGCTCCTGCCTTGTAACGGTCATTGATTAGCTTTAGATAAAAGGCTTCTTTTGCATTGATTTTACCAACCATCTTGTCATTCTTTATCAGGGCCATTCCGGAAATTTCAACTATACCTTCATTACTTTTCAAAGTGGGCATGATTGGATCGATACCTGGCGCATAGAAATCATGCATAACTTCCTGCAGGGTGGCTGATGGGATTTTTTCACCCTTTATGTTTTGATCCAGTTCCTTATATAGCGCTGGCTGATATCGGAAAATTGTTCATTCCTCTGGTTAAGGAGTTTATTTGTACTTCCCTCAACTACCGCAAGATAAGTGAGTTCACTGATCGAGGGATCACGAGCAAGTGTATCTGCCAGATTGATCAGCCTGTACGGACAACTTCTTCACTGAAAAGTGCCAGCCGCAGCTGCCCGGACTGCAACTTTTTAGGACTTTTTAAATCGGCCTTATTTCTCGCTCCTTTACTGGTTGCCGACTTTGCGGAAAGGATGATGGAGCTTTGCGCAGCATCCGGGTCGATTTGGAGAATCACCATTGTCGACAGAATCTGCTTATCCTCCGTGAGGTCATAACCCACCGTTGTCACCAAACCCATCTTCTCCAGTGTTTTCTCTTCTGCGCATCCAGAAAGGAGGAGCACAAGCATGGCAATCATGAGCTTATTCATTTTTTTGCGCATTGGCCTCATCCTTTTTGCGGAAAAATTTCTTTTTGATCAGGACAGCACCGAATAGAAGCAATGGATAGACAAAAACAATATAAAGAGCGCCCTTTGCAAAATAGTCGTTGAATAGGTTGATTTGAACCCTGGTGAGCGGATAAAGCAGAGTCAGGAAAATAAATGCAAGGAGAATCCAGCTGACTTTCTGTTCTTTTTTATTAAAAATCCGTGAAATTCCCCGAGTCGCTGCCCACATATAAAGCATCAGGTTTGGCAGGATCAACAGGACCCAAAAAGTGATGGCGACATACTCAAATCTTTCAATGAACGGGAAGCGAACTATTTTAAAAAGAGAAAGGGTGCCCCAAATTGTACGCTCAAGCTGGCCGCCGCTAAAATACGCCAGGGAGACAACCATGAGTGCAAGATACAGGAGGGTCGTGAAGCCAAGGCCATATTGCATATGTCTATGGACCCTGTCTTTTTCTTTTAAAAAGGGATAGATGACGTAAATGATTTCAAAGCCGATGACAGTGAAGGTCATTTGCTTTGCACCCCTAAGCATCTCAGTTATGCTAGCTTCGAACATCGGAAATAAGTAATCCCAGTTGGTGAACTGGAATGGATAGGCGAGCAGCAGGATCAGCCACAATGATAGAACGACACTAAAGAAGCTGACGCCGACAACTGTCCGCAGCCCGCCATTCAATGCGTAGTAAACAAGATAAACGAGAGTTAGAGCAAACAGCCAATTTGGGATTTCAGGGAAAACCCACGCTTGTAGAACCTCGATATAATTCCGGACGATGATGTGAAAGCTTCCAAGAAAGTAGAGAACATACAGGATATTAATCAGGTTTCCTAACCACTTTCCAAGCACATCATATTGGATTCCAAATAAATCCGAATTCTCATATAACTTAATGTTTTCACCATGATGAACCCTAAAATGGCAGTGGCAACCCCGCTGATAATTACAGATATCCACGCATCATGTCTCGTTTCAAGGTAGATGATCCTTTGGAAGCCCTGGATACCAACGCCCACCTGCATAGAATGGATCACGAAGATGAGCAGGAAAGAATTGACCATGTTTTGGGGCTTAGGCTCGATGTAAATTTTCATTGATAACACCACAACTTATTCATTGGTTTTTCGTTCTTTGTATTTCAATCTATCCAATGGCCTTGCCTGTAATGGACGCTTGTTGGTCCATCCAATGGGGAGTCGGACAATGCTGTCACGCCAGTCTTCAAATCTTGGCGGATAAAAAGGAGCCAAAATGGGGTCCCCAGGCTGGATAGGCGGATGAGGTGGATCAGCAAGAAGCAAAAGCCGACCATCAGTCCGTAAAAACCCCAAAATCCTGCCAAAATGATCAATGGAAAGCGCAGGATCCTGATGACATTGCCCATCATATAGTTTGGTGTCGTAAATGAAGCGAGTGCACTAACGGCGATAATGATGATCAGGATGTTGCTGGTGAATCCGGCTTCTACCGCAGCTGTCCCGACGACAATACCGCCAACGATACCCATTGTCTGGCCGACCTTCGTTGGCAGCCGTGCTCCGGCTTCCCGTAAGACTCAATCATTACTTCCAGCAATAATGCCTCGATAATTGGCGGGAAGGGTACACGTGATCTTGACTCACCTAGCGGAATCAGCAGTGTTTGCGGGATGATCTCGTAATGAAAGGTCAACGCTGCTACATATATAGCCGTAAAGAAAATCGATACAACCATGGAGAAAACTCTCAAGACTCTAAGGAAGGTCCCGATTTGCCATCTGACGCTGTCATCCTCCATACTCTGGAAAAATTCGATGAAGGTTTGTGGTGCCCCGATTACCTGGACACTGCCATCAACAAGCACCACCATTTTCCCATTCAAAATCCAGGAGCAGGCACGATCAGGTCTTTCTGTCAGCAGCAATTGAGGGAAAATTGCAAATGAATTATCCTCGATGAGCTGTACTAAATTAGAGCTGTCAAGGATCCCATCAATATCGATCGATTTAATTCGCTTTCGCATTCGGTCAATCATATCTTCGTCCGCAATCCCTTTTAAATAGAGAAGTGAAATGGCCGACTTCGTTTGTTTTCCTACAGTATAGCTTTCATTACATAGCTTTGGATTTGTAAGAAATCGACGGATCAGAGATATATTAGTCGCAAGGCTCTCGTTAAAGGCGATTTGCGGCCCCAAAACCTGTGACTCATTTTCCGGTCGGGTCAATGATCGGTTTTCCTGGGTCCCAACGATTGCGCTGATGATGACAGAATGGCCAGGCGAATGAACCACCACTGCTCCATGTAAAATCGAATCCACCACATCTTCAACATATTTATGTTTAGCAGTACTTGAGACTGTAATGTGCTTAAGCGCTTCGTTTGGGGATGCCTGCGCATCTTCAAGACGCGAGAGTACATCTTGATTCAGCATCTTTTTATCTGTCAATGTATCCAGGAAGATAAGTGTAAAGCCATTCTGGAGTTCCTTGACATTCAAATCCGCGCTATCGTGAAGGCACTCTTTTATTGTTTGAATGAATTCGGCTTTATCTGAAGGAACTAATTCTTTGTCGTCGAGGTTTTTTTGATTCTTGCTGGTGTCGGCTTCGGTTTTCTTTTTTTTGAAGAACATCAAAAATCCCTCCGATGCAGTCGTCTACTCAAAAGGTTTTGCTTTAATCGGAAAAATTATACTGATGATAGTTTTTGTGATTGCATGAAAAAAGAAGCTGACGTTTGTCAGCTTCTCCTTATAAAACACCAAGTGAATCTAGGAACACTATGATAATCACTATAGGTATGACGAATCTCATCACATTGTACCAGAGGTTGAACAGCAGGCTTCCGCCTTTTGAGTGCTGCAGCAGCTCCTGGCGCAGTACTTCCTTCTTGATTTTCAGCGGTACGAAGATTGAAATCAGCAATACTCCAAGCGGCATCAAAATGTTGCTTACAAGGAAATCAGCTGTGTCGAAGATGTTTTTTTTGAAAATCGTCATTTCCGCCAAGGTTCCGAATGATAAGGCAGAAGGTATGCCAAGCAGGAAAATGAAACCGCCGGCAATCCATGCGAACTTAGTCCGTTTTTTCTGGTCGCCTTTTGCAAGCGTGGCGACGACAATCTCAAGCATGGAGAACGCCGAAGTCAATGTCGCGAACAGGAACAATGCCAGGAACAGCAGCAGGAACAGTTCCCCGAACACCAATTTTTCAAAGACAGCTGGAAGGACGACGAACAGCAACCCAGGTCCTTCTGCCGGTTCAAATCCAAGCGAGAATACAGCAGGGAAGATCGCCAGACCGGCAAGCAGCGCGATAAAAAGGTTCATTCCGACAACCGACAAGGCAGGCTGGACGATGCTGCCTTTTTTCGGCAGGTAGGAGCTGTATGTCACCATCACCGAAACACCGATACTCAGGGAGAAAAATGATTGTCCCATCGCGAACAAGATACTTTCCGAAGTGATACTTGAAAAATCAGGTTCTAGGAAAAACTTCACACCATCAATTGCATGATCGAGCGTTAACGAGCGGGCGATCAAAATGAGAAACAGCAGGAACAATGCCGGCATCAAGATTTTGCTCGCTTTTTCGATTCCGGATTGGACTCCTTTGGCAACAACAATAATCGTGATTAATAAAAAGGCAGCCTGAGCAGCGAGCACGGTCCATGAACTGTTGATCGTCTGTCCGAACAAATCCCCATAATTAGCTCCTTCTTCAATCACTCCGCCAGCCAGGCCTTTTACAAAATAAAGGCTGATCCAGCCGCCGACCACACTGTAAAAGCTGAGAAGCACAAAGCTGGTGACGACACCGAGTATCCCGATCAAATACCATTTGCCTTTAGGCGCGATTTCCAAATAGGCGCGGATTGCTTCCTTGCCGGTACTGCGGCCGATGACAAACTCCGCCAGCAAAAGTGGCAGCCCGATGAATAACGAAAATAAGATGAACATCAGGAAAAATGCCCCGCCGCCGCTCACTCCCGTTACATATGGAAGCTTCCAGATCGCCCCGATGCCGATTGCCGAACCCGCAGCGGCAAGAATAAACCCAATTTTTGATGACCATTGTTCTTTCTCCATGTGCATTCTCCCTTTTTGCTCTCTATTTCAGCTGAAATGAGTGATGTCACGGCAAAATAAAAAGCCACGCCGCTATCCATCAATCTGGATAGGGACGTGGCTGAACACGCGGTACCACCCTATTTGGAAGCATGTTGCTTCCCGCTCAAGTTACTGGATAACGGCCAAATCCGTTCCTTTTTTAAAAAGGAAAAGCTCCAAGAACGAAATTCACCTGGCCTTTGTATCAGTTTCCACCAACCACTGATTCTCTATTAACAGGGAGACCGGCTTAATAGACTCTCTTCAACGCTTCAACTTATTAAAATGTTTGTAGGAATTATATTATGATAATAAAAAAAGTGTCAAGGTATTCTGTCTTTTTACATTTATAATAAGGATACATACGAAAAAATGGAGGAGTTTAAATGCTTACATTGATAAAAAATGGAGAAGTTTTTGCCCCCGATTATCTTGGTAAAAAGGATCTTTTAATAGTCGATCGTAAAATAGGATTCATCCAGGATGAAATTGAAGTTCCTGAAAAATTTGTTGAAGTAAAGGTCATTGATGCGACAGGGAAGAAGGTCGTACCAGGATTTATCGATTCCCATGTCCATCTCATCGGAGGCGGCGGGGAAGGCGGATTTCACACAAGGACTCCTGAAATCCAGCTGACCCAGGCTACGACTGCGGGATAACGACGTTAGTCGGCGTTCTTGGCACCGACGGAACGACGCGGACGATGCCGAGCCTGATTGCCAAAGCTCGTGCGCTTGAGGAAGAAGGGATTACTACGTATGTGCAGACAGGCTCCTACCAGGTTCCTGTCAAAACACTTACCGGTAAAATCGAAGATGACATCATACTAATCGATAAAATAATTGGGCAGGGAAATCGCGATTGCCGATCACCGCTCATCTCAGCCGACTGCTGAGGAATTGGCGAAGATTGCTTCTGCAGCGAGGATTGGCGGGATGCTTTCTAGTAAAAGCGGTATAGTCAATGTTCATGTTGGCGACAGCTGATCATTTAAAGGTGATTGAGCAGGTAGTCGAGCAAACGGATATCCCCATCAGGCAATTCTACCCGACGCATATGAACCGTAATCTGCATCTATTTGAAGCGGGGATTGAATATGCGAAAAAGGGCGGCTGGATTGATTTTACAACCAGCTCCATTCCGAAGTTCCTGGAGGAAGGGGAAGTTAAGTGCAGCGTGGCCCTGAAACGTATGCTGGAAGCGGGAGTTGATATCGGCCAGATTACCTTCACATCCGATGGACAGGCCAGCCTGCCGGATTTTGATAAAAATGGAGAATTGATCGGCCTGCAGATCGGCCAGGTTTCCTCTTTGTACGAAGCAGTTAAGGAAGCCGTTTTATCAGAGGGGGTTCCACTTGAAGTGGCCATCCGTGTTATTACCTCCAATCCCGCTGCGGTCCTTAAGCTGAAACAAAAAGGCCGGATTGAGGCTGGATGTGATGCAGATCTGGTCCTGCTTGATGACAGTCTTGAGATTGATACTGTCATTGCGATGGGGAAAGTTATGGTGGAGAATAAGCTTCCAATTGTAAAAGGGACATTTGAATAGACTTGTTAAACTCCTGGCCGCTGCTGCATAGGTCAGGAGTTTTTATATTTTATGGAAGAATGAGAGATTATTAGGCTTTATTGAGAGATTATGAATACCTTTTGGGAGAATAATGCGTTTGATTGAGAGATTATCTGCATTCTTCGGGAGATTATTGCCATTCTTCGGGAGATTAATCCGGAAGTTGCTGAATGCCACACTGAAAACAGCAAAAAAACCGGGAAGTTCGCTCATCCCAGTTCGTATTTTCCTCAAAATATCATAAAAACATCGATAATATCAATCCGCCAACAGCTCCGGTAACAACGACAATCCACGGCGCAAGCTTCCAATACACGAGCATGCTGAACAGCACTGCAGCAAACACGAAATCGATCGGCTCGAGAATCGAACTCGTCCAGATAGGGTGGTAGAATGCTGCAATCAGGATCCCAACTACTGCGGCATTGACGCCCATCATAGCGGAGCTTATTTTGCTGTTTCGTCGTAATGCGTCCCAGAAAGGCAGTGTCCCGAGGATCAGCAGAAATGCCGGCAGGAAGATGGCTGCAGTTGCGAGCAATCCGCCTTGCCAGCCATTGATGATTGCTCCGATATAGGCGGCAAATGTGAATAATGGACCTGGAACCGCTTGGGCAGCGCCGTAGCCTGCAAGGAACGCTTCTTCACTCAGCCAGCCGGTTGGCACGAATTCACGCTCCAGCAATGGCAGGACCACATGCCCTCCGCCGAATACAAGCGAACCTGAGCGGTAAAAGCTGTCGAACATCGCAATCCAGTTTAATGAAGTCGCTTCCCGTAAAATCGGCAGGAGGATGAGCAATCCGAAAAACAGTGCAAGGCTGATATAGCCAACAACTTTGGAAATCGAGAAACTCATCCTTTTATCATCGACAGCAGCATGGGACTTGAATAAAACGTATCCCAAAATTCCAGCGATGATAATGACGCCGATTTGGGTGAATGTAGTCTGCCACAATAAAGTCAATGCCAGTGCGAATAACGCAATCGTCTTCCTCGGCAAATCGGGAGTCAGCTTCTGCGCCATTCCCAGAATAGCATGGGCAACGACAGCGACAGCGACAATTTTCAGTCCGTGAATCCAGCCTGTATCGCCAACATCAAAGCCCTGCAAAATGATTGCGAAAATAATGAGAGCCAAAACCGAAGGCAGCGTGAATCCTAGAAAGGCGAACAATCCGCCCAGCAATCCACCGCGCATCAACCCAACGCCAATCCCGACCTGGCTGCTTGCAGGCCCGGGCAGGAATTGGCATAATGCCACCAAATCTGCATAGCTTTCTTCATCCATCCACTTTCGGCGGCGGACATATTCCTCATGGAAATAACCCAGATGGGCAACAGGACCGCCAAAAGAGGTCAGACCGAGCCTTGTGGACACCATCAATATCTCCAGCAGCGACTGGAACGTAACACTTTTTTTCTCTGTCATTTCTTTAACTCCTTTTGATTCATGACTAAATTTTTTCTAATCAATCTTTGATCTCCTTGAACAGTTCGTACGCCTTCCTTTGTGCTTCCTCAAGCACTGTATTGCCTTTTTCCGTTGTCCGGTAGTATTTGCGAATTTTCCCATCGGCATTTCTTTCTTCTTTTATAAGCAATCCGTCTGATTCCATACTGTGCAGAATCGGGTAGAGGGTGCCGGAGCTCAAACTGTAGCCATGCTCCTTTAGCTCCTCCAGCATCCACAATCCAAAAATAGGCTGTTCCTTCGCATGGTGCAAAATATGTATCTGAATGAATCCGAGAAAAAGCTTCCTTAGAACTTTATCCTCCATAAAAAAATCCTTCTTTCTTTGATATCGAAGTCCAATAACGAAACCCGATATCATTTTAACGTATCTGGAAGATTATTCAACTATATTACTTCTAGTTTTGCCAAGAAACTCTGCAAAAATCAAGACAGGAAATTCACCTCAGGATTTTGCTGGTTGAAGATACCTTCCGATTAAATAGCAACGCAGAGAAAAAAACTGCACGCATTCTCCACTTTTTCACGGTATGATAGAATTAATTTTCAGAAAATAAAGTGAAGGGGGAGAATGTAATTGGAAGCGACAGAAAAAACCATAAAGTTAGCTGTTAATGGCGGCATAAGTTTTGGAGCCAAGCTGAATGCCAGGCAACTGCTCGTTCTGGCAAAATATCTGGAAGATGATCAAGAACTGGAGCTGACGACGTTCCAGCAGCTGTATATAGAAATACCGGAAAGCCGAAAAGATGAGGCGATAGCTGAATTTGAACAGGCCGGACTCAGCTGTTACCCAGTCGGGAGCTTTGTAAAAAGCCTGCGAACATGCAATTTCTGCAAAGGGGCCGAGGAGGAAGGGATGCCGGTTGCAATCGAACTCAACAAGAGGATTGCCGGCAAACCTGTGCCATTTACCCTGAAACCAGCATATACCGGCTGCCCGGTCGGCTGCGGAGAACCGCTGGTCAACGACATCGGCATCATGAAAGTGAAAGACGGCTATAATCTGTTTGCCGGAGGGAAATCAAAGGGTCAGGACGCTGCGGCTGGAACCCTGTTATTCGAACAGCTGACACCGGATGAACTCTATCAGAAGGTAGATCGGCTAATAGAAATATATAGTGAGCAAGGGAAGAAACGAGAACAAATGCATAAATTCATTAACTGCATCGGAAAAGACGAGTTAGTTGAACTTTTAAAGTGATCGCTGAAAGGCCAACCGTAGAAAATATCCCAGACTGCAGACAAACTCGATGAAAACGGAGTTTGTCTACCTTTTTAGGGCAGGGGTAAATATCGGAAGTTAATGTTCCAAATGCTATTTTATTGATGAAATGTACTTATGGGAAGTGAACCTGCAGTATAAGGGTACTATTAGAGGATAAATGCACCCTTATGTGAAGTGAATACACAGTATAAGGGTACTATTAATGCCTATGGACCTTTATGGGGTGCGAAAACATTACATAATGGTTATTTAGGCACTTTTTCTCACAAAACATTAAGGCCGAAATGCCGTCCTTTTGTCTATATAAGAGCATAAGCCACCCAGCTTATGCTTTTTTGTTGTTTAGGAAACTATAAAATTTATTTAGTTGTGGATAACTACATGTAGTATTCTTAATCTAGCTCCAGCGCCTAGCCCCTCGAGTCGCTTCGGTCCGACCAATGAAGTCAAAAAACGACTTCACTGGTCGGCCCTCCAGCGCTTGTCGGGGCTGAACAAGGCGCTTGCGCTTTTTGTTCCTTTAAAAAAAAGCCCCGGTACAAAACCGGAGCCTAGATCCCAACTATTCTACATTAAACTGTCCCATCATCCCTGCATCTTCATGCTCGAGGATGTGGCAGTGATACATGAACAATCCTTTATGGTCAAATGTTGCGATTGCCCGTACTTTTTCACCTGGTTCAACCAAAATCGTATCCTTCCAGCCGCGTTCGTTGGCTGGCGGAGGATTGCCATCGCGGTCGAGAATTAGAAATTGTGTACCGTGTCCATGGAATGGATGTGCCATGCCCATATTGTTTCCCATCATTCCCATGCCTTCGTTGGTGATTTCCCATATCTCTGTATCATGAAGCTTGAGCTGTTCGTCGATCCGGTCCATGTCCATTTGCTTTCCATTGATGGTAACGTTTCGTCCCATCCCCGACATGACGAATTCTCTTGTCCTTGCAGCCATCGATTCATCCACTTCTGGAATGTCAACTAGTTGGGAAGGAATCTCTTTTGGCCCTTTTTCCTCGCCGGACACAACAAATTTCATAAAGGGCATACCCTGGTCCGTCAGTTCAACACTCTCACCCTTTTCATACCCGGAAAAATCGACGATTAATTCGGCTCGCTCTGCCGAACTCAACACCAGGCTATCCATTTTCACCGGTTCTTCCAAAAGCCCGCCATCCGTCCCAATCTGGTAGAATTCCTGTCCATTGCTCAAAGCGAATTGATAGATCCGCGCATTCGACCCATTCAGCAGCCGGAAGCGAACCTTGCCTTTCGGTACCTCAACATACGGATTGATGGCTCCGTTGACCATGATCGTGTCCCCCTGAAGGCCCATCATCACATCGTGCATGCTCAAATCATATTCAAACTGGCCATTTTCATCGAGCTGCTTATCCTGGACTATAAGTGGTATATCATTCACGCCATATTCGTCAGGCAAATCTAGCTTTTCACTTTCTTCATCATCTATCAAAAATAACCCAGCAAGCCCTTTGTAGACATGTTCACCTGTTTTATGGAGCAGGTGTGGATGGTACCAGAGCGTGGCTGCGTTTTGTTCGATAGTGAATTCTGGATTCCACGTGGTGTCCGGCTGGATTCCGCTATGCGGGCCGCCATCATCCTCGCCATCCACTTCGAGTCCATGCCAGTGAAGCGTTGTAGCTTCGTCCAACTCATTTTTTACCTTTACGGAAACATCGTCGCCCTTTTTCACACGAATGACCGGTCCTAAATAGTCACCGTTGTATCCGAATGTGTCTGTTGCTTTCCCTTTTAAAAATTCCACAGTTCCTTTTTGTGCAACAAGAGTAAATTCTGCTTTGCCAGGGTCGGGGTTCTCATCTTTAAGCATTGGCGGGATTGGAAGGCGCTTTTCGCCACCTGCGATCGAGTCATTCTTCATATCCTCAACCAGTCCGGAACCGCCGCCCATCATGCCGCCATTTCCCATACCGCCCCCGTTCATCATGCCTCCGCCTTGGCCGGGCATATTTCCGCCCATACCACCCATGCTTCTCATGAAAAACCAGCCGCCGGCTATGACTAACACAAGAATGATGATTGCTGCTATGCCAACCTTTTTCAACTTTTTGCGCCTCCTTTGATGTCCTGGTGCTTTTTCATATATTTATCTTCTTTATACCTCGTTACGTATTTTATAAGCGCTATTTTTCAATTGCAAACAAAATAAACCGTATCAGCTAAATATGCATTTTCTATGGAGTTTAGGCTTCCCTGAAAGTGGTAGTTGTTATTTGAAACAACGAAAATAAGGAGGAAATTCTTATGTTACTTCCAGCATCAGATTTAGGATTGATTACGACACATCTCCCCGCCCATGACGGCATGATCATGAAGGTGAAGCTTTTGGCAAAAGAAGCAAAGGATGAAAAATTAATTGAGTTGCTTGATAAAAAGGTTGGAATTATGAGAAGCCATGTGCGAATCATGATGGACATGCTTGATCCAGATAAAAGCGATTATGAAAAGCTGCCTGACTTTGATGAGCTACCACAAAGCCAACTTGAGACGACAACCAGAGGTTCCCAAAAGATGGACAGGCACATCGCCATGGAGATCAAAGCTTCAACTGAGGCGATGGCAAAAGATAATTTCGTGTCAGCATTGAAAATGAAGGATCCGAAGGTCAAGCAAACACATATTGAAATGGCACTCCAGCAAGTGCAGCTCCTCAATATGGTTACAGAGTACCTTAAGGAAAATAAAGCGGACATAACTCCACTAGGTACACCGGAAGAACAAAAGAAGGTTGTGAATCATTTCAGCCATATGATGGAAGAATAATTTTACAAATCGGAGGTTGAGAAGATGAATCATGAACCGGAACATGGCAGTGGCAGCCATCACAGCCACTCACAGCAAGAAAACTTAACTGGAGAAAGCAATCATGCGGAAACAACACATGATACCAGTGATCATAATCAGCCGCATAACATGCATGATTCCCACGCCGCCCATCACGGGCACGGTCAGCTTTCAGGTGAGTTGAATGCTGCCAAGGTCCTGGTGGAGTGGACGTCAAACCCGGAACCAATCCAAAGCAATCAGGAAACAGACATATTTTTAGATGTCAAGGATGCATCCGGTAAGGCTGTCGAGATTTTTCCACTGTCCATGAAAAAGAAATGCACCTCCTGGCTATTAAAAGAGATCTGTCTGTGTTCAAGCATCTTCATCCTGATTACCTTGGGAAGGGCAGGTTCCAGATCAAAACGACTTTCCCGAAAGCAGGGAGATATAAACTGTATGCAGACTTCCTGCCTGAAGGGCGAATCAACAGCTGGCATCGCATGAACTTTTAGTGACTGGAGCTGAATCCGATGAAGAGATTGATGCTGATAAGGTTCTGAAAAAGAGAGTAGATGACATTGAAATCGAGCTTATCCACCCGGAAGCAAAGGTAAATGAGCACCTAAAATTGATTTTTGCACTCAGCGATGGGGATGGCAGCCCAATTACTGAACTCGAGCCTTATCTCGGATCTGCGGGGCATGTGGTGATTGTCAGCGAGGATATGGAGGAATTCCTTCATGTGCATCCAGCAGACGAGAACACGAAAGGACCAAAAGTAGAGTATATGACAAGTTTCCCTCGCCAGGGGTTATACAAAATATGGGGACAGTTTAAGTATAAGGGCAAGCTCTATACCGTTCCTTTTGTCATAGAGGTCCAGGAGTAAGCCATACTAAAAACAATTGCACACTTTTATGGTGTGCTTTTGTTTTAATTCCTTAATAAAGGAGGTTGGATGCGTTGAAGGATAAAGTCCTTGAAGGCAAAGTAAGCATGCCGCAAACGAATAAAGGCCGTCTCAAGATCATCACTGTACTGGCGATACCCGCAGTGATCGAGAACTTCTTCCAGACGATCCTCGGTTTTGTTGACACCTACTTTGTATCAAAAATTGGGTTAGCGGAAGTCTCGGCAGTAGGGGTGACAAATGCGGTACTCGCTATTTACTTTGCTTTGTTCATGGCAATCGGAGTAGCAGCCAATGTCAGGATTGCGAACTTCCTTGGTGCGAATCTGCCGGAAAAAGCCCGGCATATATCACAGCAATCCATTGTTTTCGCTGCAATTTTTGGTATTTTAACAGGAATCATAACATTGATTTTTGCAGAGCCGCTCCTGAAACTTATGGGTATAGAAGCGGAAGTGCTCGAAGCAGGAGCCCTCTATTTCAGGATTGTCGGAATTCCGTCCATTGTAATGAGTTTTATGTTTGTTTTAAGCGCCATCCTCCGTGGGGCAGGCGATACAAAATCACCGATGAAGGTCAGTATTGTCATCAATGTTATCAATGCTGTTCTGGATTACGTTCTCATCTTTGGGTTCTTGTTCATACCGGAAATGGGGATTGTCGGAGCCGCATTGGCAACGGTATTCTCACGGCTAATCGGCAGCATTGCATTATTTTACTATGTAAATCGTACAGAAACGCTTACCTTCCGCAGGGATTACTGGAGTATTGACAAGACTCATTTGAAGGAGCTGACAACGCTGGGAGCTCCGGCAGCAGGGGAGAGGCTGGTCATGCGCGCGGGGCAAATCGTCTACTTTGGTTTCGTGGTTGCCTCGGGACGAATGCGTTTGCCGCTCACCAGATTGCCGGCAACATTGAAGTATTTTCTTACATGATTGGCTACGGCTTCGCCACAGCTGCCACCATCCTTGTTGGCCAGCAAATGGGAGCTGGTAACCTGGATGAGGCAAAGCATTATGCCAGGTTATCGACCTATCTGACAGTCGGCTCGATGACTGTGCTCGGTGCTCTCCTATTTTTCCTCGGCGACTGGGCCGGCAGCTTTTTTACCGAAGATCAACAGGTTGTTGAAAATATCGGTACCGCACTGAAAATTTCGGGAGTTTTCCAGCCATTCCTTGCCGTATTGATGGTGCTCACAGGCGCATTCCAGGGTGCGAACAACACCAAGTTCCCGATGTACCTGACAGGCTTCGGGATGTGGGCTGTACGAACTGTCCTTGTCTATGTGCTCGGAATTAAGCTGGGCTGGGGCCTTGCGGGCGTCTGGATTGCGATTGGCGCTGACATTGCTTTCCGTGCCATTGTCCTTGCTGTCCAGTTCAAGCGCGGAAAATGGATGGCTCTTGAAAAAGCACCAGATCCTGAATCTCATTGCCACCCACAAACAACAAAAGAAAACATGTCCGCATGCGCAAATAATTATTGACCACAAGCATACAGTTCAAGACTGTATGCTTATTTTACAATCTAACGGTTAGTATGCTAGAAGCTGGACAAAGTAAGGAGTGTGAAATTTTTATTTAAGGATGTTTTTATGGCTCTTTCAATTATCCTTTTATGGTCGGCACTGTCGATGCTGCTAGAGTGGATTGGGCTCAAGGTCGGCCTGTTTCATTTTGACAAAGGCTATAAAATGTATTGGTCGTTCCCGATCTACCTGCTTTCCCAGACGATGATCATTGTGTTCTTTCACTTATGTATTCGATATGAAAAAACTGGAAACAATCAGAAAACTCAATTATAATTTTAAGGACTAAAGGTAGAGGTTGAGGGGATTCGTTATGGTGGTAAAAAGTGCGATGAGGTTCATAACTGTTATTTTGCAGTACATAGCCGGTGTGCTTCTGTTTATTCTAGTTGGAAGCCTGCCAGTCCTTATGAGGGATTTGAATTTTGACAGTGAGGGTTATTTTCACACAGTCAGGGAATTGACTGTTAAAATTTTCACATTAAGCAATTTGACTTACAATGGCGAGCGTGAGATGCTGCCGGCGGTAATGGAGCGCTTCTTCTATTCGATGAAGACATTGGGCACAGCCTTTTTGGCGGCATTGGCGGTTGCTTCCTGCTTTCTTATTTGCTCGTTCTCTTTTTTGAAAAGAAAAAAGACTATATTTTGAGTTTTATAGAAATCATCCGCTCAGTCCCTGATGTTTTGTGGATGTTCCTGCTTCAGGCAATCGTAATCTGGATCTACAAGGCATTTGGCGTGAAGTTCATCCAGACCGTTTCGCTTGGGAGTGAAAACAGGGCATTCCTGCTGCCGCTCATCAGCCTCAGCCTGCCGATTTTTCTTTTTTTGACACAGGTCATCGTTCTCAAGATTTTTGAAGAATTGGATAAGCAGTACATCACATTCGCTAAGGCAAAAGGATTGTCGTATCTGTATATGCTGAATAGCCACGTCATCCGCAATATCCGGCAGGATTTGCTGGGCCATTTTAAAACGATCATCTGGATGATGCTCTCGACGCTTGTGATGGTCGAGTACATTTTTAACCTGGATGGCTGATGCTGTTCAATATCAAGCATATATCGATCGAGCTGTTCGTGTTCAGCTGCATTCTCTTTTTCACGCCATTTTTCCTGATATATAGACTAATAGATTTTAGAAGGTTATCGATATGACCAGATTATTGAAAACGAAAAAATTCATATTCGGGGCTTCATTCCTGCTTATCCTATTGACGTTGAGCATTTTGAACACTGTTTTCAATGACGGGGAAATCAGGAAGGCACCGCTATTTTATAATGAAGATGGGGCCCTGGAGAAGGCCCCTCCATACCCGCCGTTCGACGTCTTTCTTTTTGGTTCGGATATGTATGGCTATGATATGCTTCATACAGTGATTGAAGGGGCGAAATATTCCATTGGCATCGTCATTGTCGTCGCTTTTTTCAGGATGGCGTTATCCATTCTGCTCAGTTACTTTTTATTCCGTGTTCCAGAACGGATCTTCAATCTGATAAAAGCAATCTCTGAGCCATTATCATTTTTCCCGCAAACGCTGATTTCGTATTTCCTTCTGAGCACGGTCATCATTTATACAATCGATGGCTTCCATCATCCATTTTGGGTCAGGGCGCTGTATGAATTCATCATCTTGATTTTGATCGCGCTGCCGGCTCTGACGGTTCAGCTGATTGAGCAAAAACGCAGGGTGTGGAAGGAAGAGTTCATTGAATCAGCCATCACGCTCGGCGGGAGCAAACGGCATATATACTTCAAACATGTCCTGCCGCAGTTGTACGAGGAATGGATCTTGATGTTCGGCCAGCAGTTCTTGCAGGTGCTGACACTTCTTGTCCATCTTGGCGTCATGATCATCCTGTTTGGCGGAACCATCATCGGGGACGGCGATCCGCCAACTTCGGTGACCCATGAATGGTCCGGCTTGATAGGGGTAAACAAACGCTTTATGCTCGCGCATGAATGGATTGTCTATGTGCCGATCCTGTTCTTTACGCTGACCGCCTTGAGTGTAGCATGATCAATAAGGCTTTGAGTGACTTTTTCAAACAAAAGGAAATGGTCAGAAATAATAGGGGCATATAGGTAGCGATGCGCTATAACACTTTTGTACTATAAAAATACCCCGTTTGATGAATAGTCTGCGCGCAAGAATTTTCCCATAATAGTGTTCAACAAAACTCTTCGTGAGTTTGGCCCATTCATTGGCTAGTGGTATCCCCATTCGGCCAGTGAGTGGGTTTTATTTGTGTTTTGGGGACCTGCGCGATAAAATTAATTAACTGAAAATTCTAAACTCATAGGAGGTGCGTTGTTTGGAAAAGGCACTTTCACAGAGGAGAGAAAAGTCGGCAAAGCTGTTCATGAACTCGGTATCATTGATTGGCTGGCTGCTCATCCTTCTCTCTCTTGTAAAATTGGAACCGCCAGGCGAACCGGTTGTTTTAGCACTTTTATTTTTATTCCTGCTTATCAGCGAGTACTATCCGATGCCGGTTTGGAGAGGGCATACAGCGATTACATTCCCGGTTGTCTACGTGTTATTTTTGCTGTATGGATTTCCGTACACTGCAATCGCCTACGCAGCCGCGGTCCTGATTGTGAACCTCATCCATAGAAGGCCGCTGCGGACGGTACTGTTCAATCCCGCCCAGCTTGTGATCAGTTTTTATGCTGCCGCGATGTTGCTGCCTCTTACGGAACCTCTCTTGGAAAAGCTGGCACTGACACCGATTATAGATGGGATGGTAGGTTATATTTTCCTGCTGGCAGTCTATGTTTTGGTCAACAACGTGATTGTCGACCTCGTTCTCGTTATCAGGCCACAGCATTATTCTTTTAAAATGTGGAAGCAAAAGAGTCTCACGGAACTGAATAGTGCGGGTATTTCGTTGATTTACGGAATCACCCTGTATGTCGTGGGAAGCCAAAATCGCGGTGAAATCGACGTATTTGCTTACTTCTTCTTTTTCTCGCCGCTTGTCGGCATTTCCCTGTTGAGCGCGACGATTGGCAGGCTGAAAAGAGAGAAGAACCGTTTGAAGCTTCTTTTTTCGATCACCTCAGAGTTGAACCAGATGCTTCCTTCACAGGACTGGCTTTCGGCTTTACGAGGGAGCTTTAATGAATTGATTGGCGCTGAGGCCAGTTTATTATGGGTCAAAAAAGATGGCGTATGGGAGCTTAGCTTTAAAGATGGCAGGACAGTATCGAAATGCGAATTGCTGCCAGAAGCATTTGCTGAATTTGATGGAATGCGCCGGCCAGTGGTCTATAATGACCGCAAAAAGGATGGCGGCGTTGCGGCTGCTTGTTTTGAAGAAGACGTGAAGGCGTTCGTCTACTCGCCGCTTGTCATCGAGAACGAAACAATCGGGATGTTCATCATCGCCAGGAGCCGGACGAAAAGCTTTGAGGACCACGATGTCCAATCGATCGCGACGCTTGCCAACCAGCTGGCCGTCATCATCAAGACGAGGATGCTTTTTACCGAAAAAGAAAAGGTGATTGTCCTTGAGGAACGGAACCGGATTGCCCGCGACATTCATGACGGAGTGGCCCAGACGCTTGCAGGAGCAGTGATGAAGCTCGAAACGGCGGGGAAGAAGTTCGATAAAAATCCTGAAGAAACAAGGAAGCTTGTGGACGAAAGTGTCATTGGCCTCAGGGAGAGCTTGAAGGAAGTGCGTGAATCAATCTATGCATTGCGCCCGTATCCGACTCAAAAAGCGACACTGGCTGAAGCAATTTTAAGAAAAATCGAAGCTGTCCAGAGGGAATACCGGCAGGACATTGAATTCGAGATCAGGGGCAGGAGCAGGAGCTCAGCCCGATGGTCGAAAAAGTCCTGTTCGACACATTCCAGGAAAGCCTTCACAACGCCATCAAGCATTCTCAGGCTACGAAGGTTGAAGTTCTCTTAAGCTATCAAACGGAGCATATACTTTTAAAAATCAAGGATGAAGGAAAAGGGTTTTCGCTGTTCCAGGCGATGCTGAAGGCGAGAAACCAGCCGCATTTCGGCATTCTGCAAATGAACGATGCGGCCGAAAAAATTAACGCCTCCCTGCAGATTGACAGCAAGGAAGGTTCAGGAACGGAAGTCAGCATCACCGTTCCTAGAATGGGAATCGAGGGGGAAACGACGAATGATCAGGCTCATGCTAGTGGATGACCATGCCGTGCTCCGCGACGGGCTGCGGAATATCATCTCAGTTGAAGAAGATATCGAAGTCGTCGGCGAAGCTGTATCCGGCGACGACGCACTATTGAAGGTGGAAAGTTGCAAGCCGGACATGATCTTGATGGATATCAACATGCCGATGAAAAATGGGGTTGAAGTCACGGGCATTTTGAAAAAGAAATACCCGCATATCAAAATCCTTGTGCTGACAATGCATAGCCACGAGGAATACTTCATGTCGGCCATCCGTGAAGGAGCGGACGGCTATTTATTGAAGGACGCGCCTTCTGACCAGGTCGTCGAGGCAATACGCACCGTCGCCCGCGGCGAGTCGGTCATCCATCCATCAATGACAAGGAAACTGCTCGCCTTCCACCAGCAAAAAGAAACAAAGCAGGAAGACACAACGCTGACCGAGCGTGAAAAGGAAGTACTGCTCTGCCTCGTCGAAGGGCTGAGCAATAAAGAAATCGCCGACCGCCTTTTCATCAGCGATAAAACTGTCAAAATCCATGTCAGCAAGATTTTCAAAAAGCTGAACGTCAAAAGCCGCTCCCAGGTCGTCATACACGCCGTCCAGCACCAGCTAGTGCCGATCCCGCCGACATCGAGCGGGGCATAATGAGAGTCCTCATGACGAGGGCTCTTTTTCTTTTAATAGGAAATTATAAAATATTTTCAATGTGGATAACTATCCAGGTTTTCTTAATCCAGCTCCAGCGCCCAGCCCCTCGAGTCGCTTCGGTCCGCCCAATGAAGTCAAAGAACGACTTCACTGGTCGGCCCTCCAGCGCTTGTCGGGGCTGAACGAGGCGCTTGCGCTTTTTGTTCTTTGGATACTACTTTAGTAGTACCAAAGATTAGTACAGAGGATATTATTTTTTAAATAAAATGCAGAATGGTTTTCATGTAAATATTGCGGGAATATTAAGAAAAATAGCTAAGGAGCTGAAAAATAGAATGAAGTTTAAAGCTGCATTTTTATCATTTATTCTTATGGCCGCGACGGAAAATGTACTGGGATCGACTAACCTAAATACGATTGATGCTACCTTGCTGCCAGTAACTTATATTGAAAATGTTCCGAACACAGATTCAAGCTCTGGCCATGGTACACATGTAGCTTGGATTGTTGGCTGCAATGCTGAATCCTGACTGGTAAAACTTCTTTTAGTACTGGAAAAAATCATTGAAAATTTCCAAGTCGCCAATAAAAATAGATTTTCGCGAATAAACTGCTCAATATCGCCAATAAAATTTATTTTTCGCCAATATATCATTATTTTCGCCAATAAAATTGTGAAAACCGCCAATAAAATTGTGAAAACCGCCAATAAAATTGTGAAAACCGCCAATAAAATTTGAAAGAGCAAAATAACATCACTGTGAGTTCGGAAAATACTACAATTCAACTACACCGACACAATTATGAAGCATTTTGGAAAATCCTAATCGAAAAAACATCAGCACTACTCCATCTATAACTTTTGTACGATGCCAGAATAGACATTCCGGAATTTGATTTTATAACCTTTGAAGAATAGTTTTACAGCTGGGATTTCATGATAATTAAGTTAGGAATATTCAAAATTTTATAGAATGAGAGGAGAATATCATGAAACGTTTTATCTATCTGCTGTTAGCCTTGTTGCTCATTTTCCCGGTATTTGCTGTGCCCCAGGGGAAGGCAAGCAGCCTGGCGGTTATTGATCCGCTGGTCAGCAAGGCATTGGACACTGCCAGCTCGCTCCAGGTCATCGTCACTTTTAAAGGGGACGGAGCTCCGACAACCTCCCAGTTGGCGCTGTTAGATACGCTCGGCATCGAAACGGGGATCAGCATGAAATCCCTGCCGATAGC
The DNA here is from genome assembly GCF_000517385.1 of Mesobacillus boroniphilus JCM 21738. Classification (GTDB taxonomy): domain Bacteria; phylum Bacillota; class Bacilli; order Bacillales; family Cytobacillaceae; genus Mesobacillus; species Mesobacillus boroniphilus. The sequence goes on from NZ_BAUW01000013.1 coordinate 21,057, forward strand.
AGGAGTCATTGCGACAAAGGCGCAAATCGAAAAGCTAGCGGCAAATCCAGAAGTACAATCAATTTATATGAACAAGAAACTTACTTACTTTAACGCGGATGCCACCGCAATCACTGGTGTCGATAAAGCGAGGACGGACGACAGCTTCCGCAAAGCGAACGGCGGCTTGCCTGTTTCCGGAAAAGGAATCGGTGTCGTCGTGAACGACAGCGGTGTTGACGGAACAAATAAAGATCATGAACTTGGCAAAAACCTTGTCCAGAATGTCATGGGGTCCACCAATCTGAATGCACTTGCACCAGGATTGCTTCCAGTGACATATCAGGAAAACGTACCAAACACAGACACTAACTCTGGACATGGTACACATGTAGCCGGCACGGTCGGCGGAACTGGAGCGATGTCTGGCGGAAAATATGAAGGAGCTGCACCGGGTGCGGACTTGATCGGCTACGGTTCAGGAGCGGCGTTATTTGTTCTTGATGGCATTGGCGGCTTCGACTACGCAATTACTCATCAGTCACAGTACAATATCCGCGTCATCACAAATTCATGGGGTTCATCTGGAGACTTCGAGCCCAACGATCCAATCAATATTGCCAGCAAAAAAGCGCACGACCGCGGAATTACGGTTCTTTTTGCAGCAGGTAATGAAGGCCCCGGCGAAAACACGCATAACCCATATGCAAAAGCTCCATGGGTCATTTCAGTCGCTGCAGGAGTCAAAGATGGAACGCTGGCTGATTTCTCATCTAGAGGCACAAAAGGTGTAGGCGGAACTTTTACAATGGACGGAAAGGAGTGGACTTGGAAGGATGAACCGACCGTGACGGCTCCTGGTGTGGACATCGTTTCAACTCGTGTCATTGCGCCAGTTTCAAGCCTGTCTGCCGACCAGGATGCACAAACAATTGAAACGGCGTACCTGCCTTACTACACAACAATGAGCGGTACATCGATGGCAACTCCGCATGTTGCCGGTATTGTTGCGTTAATGCTCGAGGCAAATCCATTATTATCGCCTGCTGAAGTCAAGCAAATCTTAGAGCAGACTGCTACGAATATGCCAGGCTATGAAATGTGGGAAGTTGGCGCAGGCTATGTGAATGCCTATGCTGCAATTGATAAAGCATTCAATGATATTGCTTATGGCACGACGTTAAATTCAACCCAGACATTCTATAGCAATGTTGAATCTTCAACAGAACGCAAGGAGTTTTCGGTTGATTATAACCCGCTGACATTTATTTCTGACAATCAATATGAATTCACAGTTGAAGAAGGCATGTCCAGCATTGTGGCAAAAGTAGACGGAGCGGGTCTCATGGAAGAAACGGGCAATCCGATCAACCTTGTGCTGATTGCTCCGGATGGCACAGAATACAGCTCGGGTGTCAGCCTGCTGTTCCCGCTCTACTATGACCGCACAGTGTCGGTGACTTCTCCGGCACCTGGAGCATGGAAGGCAGAAATCCGCGGTCTTCGCGGCGCTGATGCCAATCCACTTGGCATCGCCCTGCCTGAAACGGTAAAAGGTGAAATGGCCTTCACGAAGGTCAGCGGTTTCTCCGGATTGAACGATATTGCCGGCCACCCGGCAGCAGATGCGATTAAAATGGGCGTAAGTGAACGATTGTTCGACGGCTTCTCGAATGGAGCCTTCAAACCTGATGCATTTTTAACAAGAGCAGAACTCGCAAAATACCTGGTGATGGGTGCTGAGATTAAGCAGTCATTGCCGACAGCGGCGAGCTTTTCAGATGTATCCAGCACAGACCTTCCATTCGTCGAAGCCGCAACAGCAAAAGGTGCTTCCTTCCGCGATCAACAGCACATCCAAAAGGGTGTCATCTTGCCGAGAGCAAACGGGAAATATGCACCAAAGGATGGCGTAACCCGCGCTGAGTTGGCATACTCGCTGGTTCAATCATTAGGTCTGCAAAAAGAAGCAGAGGAATTCGATGGAAACCTTACCGTTCAATATAATAACGAAAGAGTTGCAATCTCAGACGCATCAGAAATTCCTGATCATCTGAAAGGCTATGTCCAGGTGGCTCTTGACCTGAATATCCTCAATGCAAAATTCGCTATAACACAGGGACCGTATGACTTGAAGCCAAAGGTAACAGCAAGCTTCAACCCAACTGCAAAAAATACACGCGGCGACTTTGCGGTTGCAATGACCCGCTACTATAATGCTTTTCTAAAATAAGGTAAAATAGAACAGGCCGAAATGGTCTGTTCTTTTTTGGCAACAGATTAAAAATTAGTTTCAGTCCGGACACTATCAAGCCTGATTCCCGGATCTTTCAGAAGGGATAGAGTCTCTTGCGGAATCAGCCACTGGCAGTATATTTGCAGGTGAAAATGATGTGACAGCATCCAAAAGGGCCGGAATGATTGGGATTTGGAAGTGCGATGGCTATTGGCACGGAGTTGAGGCGGATTTTAGCATCGAGGAGTTGGAAGAATTGTTAGGTATTATTCAAACAGGAGCTGAAATGCATGACAGATTTTAATGTTTTATATAATCCCCCGAGACCTCAGATTATATCAATCTTCGGAAAAACGCTGTCAGAAATCTCTGATATGCTTGGGCGGACAAGAGAGTCCATCCGCAAAAAAATCAAACGCCTGACTGATAATAATATCTTCTGAGTTTGTGTAAAAAATGGTAATCAACAATTAATCTTGTAATACTTGTAAAATAATAGTATATTTTTCCTACAATAGTATTGTTTAATATTTACAGAAATGTCGTCACACGTCCTCAGGAGGAGTCTTTATGGATATTTATGTTGCCAGGCAGCCTATATTTGATATAAATGAAAAGACAGTTGCTTATGAATTGTTATACAGGAACAGCTCGGTCAATAACTATCAGCACACTGATGGGGACCAGGCTACAACAGATGTAATCGTAAATAGTTTCTTGAATATTGGAATCAAGGAATTATCGAACGGCAAGCCTTGTTTTATTAATTTTACTGATAAACTATTAAAACTAGGTGTACCTTCCTATTTCAATCCTTTATCCATCGTTGTCGAGATACTGGAAACAGTGGAACTTAATGAAGACATCCTAACGATTTGTAAAGATTTGAAGAAACATGGATACACGATTGCGCTCGATGATTTCTTTGTTACGCAGTGGAACGAATTGACTGTTAAGATTTTAGAATATGTAGATATTATCAAGATAGATTTCCGGATGATGAGCCGGAGTGACAGGCAGGAAATGATTCGTTTTATTAAGGAACGGAACATTCAGTTTCTTGCTGAAAAAGTCGAAACGATCGAAGAGTACATAGAGGCAAAAGAAGATGGATTTGTTTATTTCCAGGGTTTTTATTTCAGCAAACCTGTGATCCTGAACAGCTATGATATCCCATCCTACTATCATTCGTATTTTCAGATTTTAAAAGAAATAGAGAGTCCTGATCCCGATATCGAAAAGATTAAGGATGTTATCGAAAAGGATATTTCTCTTTCCTATAAACTTCTGAGGCTGATCAATAACCCGGTTTTCAGGCCAAGGAATGAGGTTTCTTCCATAAAACAAGCCATCATTTTATTAGGGCTCAATGAAATCAAAAAATGGATTTATGTTTTGGCGATCAGGGGAGCAGACAAAGGTTCTGGCGGTACTAAGGAACGTGAAATCATCGAGTTGTCGTTAAAGCGCGGGAAACTAGGCGAATTGATCGGCAGGAAGGTCGGAAGAGAAGTGCTGGCGTCAAAATACTTCCTGCTCGGAATGTTCTCCTTGATGGATTCCTTGTTGCACCATACGATGGAGGAGCTGCTCGAAGACCTGCCGTTAAGCAATGAGCTGAAAGCTGCCTTATCAGGTGAAAAGAACGACGAATACGTCATGCTCCAATTTTTAAAAGACATCGAACACGCCTTTCACGAAGATGTTGAGCTGACCTTCAATCCAACCAATATGCCTATCGAAGAGCTTTTTAGGCTCTATGGCGAGGCGAGTGACTGGGCTACCAAGGTTTTAAGTGAAGTGAATATCTAACGAAGATGAGCATGCATCCGCATGCTTTTTCTTTTATGCTGTAAATAAAAGCAGGGGTCAATGCGAAAACAAACTTCTTTTGCGAGGAAGATTCTTGTAACCAGCCTCTAAAAAAAGTTATATTTTAAAAAGATGATTCTAAATTTTCGCTATTTCTCTGAATGAGGTGTTTAATCAATTGGTGCTGAAATACTTGTTCGCACTGTTCCTGCCTGGTTTCATGGTCGTGTTTTTCACCAGGGTTGCCTATAACCACATCCTTGCGCTCGTATTGACGGTCGCATTGATTGCGGCTTCTGTTTATAAAGGATACACAGATTCCTTCCTGCTGATTGTCGTCGATGCCTTTTCATTGACGGTCGGTTTCTATTTTGCGAACCGGATGATGAAGCGCAACAAGAAGCAGTCATAATTTCAAAAGTAAGCCTGTCGGATTGTGTCCGGCGGGTTTTTCTTATTGTAAAAGGAATAAACCCACTTCAATCAAACGTTTGATTAACGAGGATTCGACAACCTGAAGCAACCCCTTATAAAACTAAGTTGCTAATTCGAATGTTTGTTCGCTTTTTGTTGGTTTGTTTTCCTTTCTTTGTGGTAGAATGAGGATATGACTTTTTGACAACTATGTAAGACATATATATAGGAAAGCTCTTTTCAAAATAGTTCCTGAATCAATGAATGCATTCAGGCTGTGAATGGAACTAAGTTCATGTAAAAGAGCCTGGAAATTTAAAATTACAGGAGGCTTTTCTGTGAAGGACCAATTTGAATTAGTCTCGAAGTATTCTCCGCAGGGAGACCAGCCTGCGGCAATTAAAGAGCTGGTACAAGGAATCCGCGATAACAAGAAGCATCAGACGCTCCTTGGCGCGACAGGAACTGGGAAGACGTTCACGATTTCCAATGTGATCAAGGAAGTGAACAAGCCGACGCTTGTCATCGCCCATAATAAAACCCTTGCCGGCCAGCTGTACAGCGAGTTCAAGGAATTTTTCCCGAACAACGCGGTTGAGTATTTCGTCAGTTACTATGATTACTATCAGCCAGAGGCTTATGTGCCGCAGACGGATACATTCATTGAGAAGGACGCGAGCATCAATGATGAGATTGACAAGCTGCGCCACTCAGCTACATCGTCGCTATTTGAGCGCAAAGATGTCATCATCATTGCCAGCGTTTCCTGCATCTACGGCCTCGGTAATCCGGATGAATACCGCGACATGGTCGTGTCACTCCGGACCGGCATGGAAATTGAGCGCAATAAGCTACTTCACAAGCTGGTTGACGTCCAGTATGAACGAAATGATATCGACTTCAAGCGCGGGACATTCCGTGTTCGCGGTGATGTTGTCGAAATTTTTCCTGTATCCCGTGATGAACACTGTATGAGGATAGAGTTTTTCGGTGACGAGATTGACCGGATCCGAGAGGTTGATGCGCTGACTGGCGAGATCATCGGCGAACGTGACCATGTTGCGATTTTCCCGGCATCCCACTTCGTAACACGCGAGGAAAAACTGCGAATCGCAATCGAGAATATCGAAAAAGAGCTGGAGGAGCGACTGGAAGTGCTTCGCGCCGAGGAAAAGCTTCTTGAGGCACAAAGGCTTGAACAGCGCACTAGGTATGACCTTGAAATGATGCGTGAGATGGGCTTTTGCTCCGGCATCGAAAACTATTCACGCCATCTGACCTTAAGGCCTGCAGGTGCGACTCCATATACTTTGCTAGATTACTTCCCGGATGACTTTATGATCGTTGTTGATGAGTCGCATGTTACATTGCCGCAAATAAGGGGAATGTTTAATGGTGACCAGGCACGTAAACAGGTGCTGGTTGACCACGGCTTCCGCCTGCCGTCAGCTATGGATAACCGACCGCTGACATTTGCTGAATTTGAAAACCATATCAAACAGGCCGTTTTCGTATCGGCGACTCCAGGGCCATACGAGCTGGAGCATACACCAGAAATGGTACAGCAGATCATCCGCCCGACAGGATTGCTTGACCCGACGATTGATGTAAGGCCAATCGAGGGCCAGATAGACGACCTGATCGGGGAAATCCAGGAGCGGACGAAGCGGAATGAACGTGTGCTTGTAACGACACTGACTAAAAAGATGTCCGAGGATTTGACGGATTACCTGAAGGAAATCGGTATTAAGGTCCAATACCTGCACTCAGAGATCAAGACGCTGGAGCGGATAGAAATCATCCGCGAGCTGCGCCTTGGAAAATACGATGTCCTCATCGGGATCAATCTCTTGAGGGAAGGCCTGGATATTCCCGAGGTTTCACTGGTTACGATTCTTGATGCGGATAAGGAAGGCTTCCTTCGTTCGGAAAGATCCCTGATCCAGACTATCGGGCGCGCGGCGAGAAATGCGAGCGGACATGTCATCATGTATGCAGACAGAATGACCGATTCGATGGAAAAAGCGATCAGTGAAACGCAGCGCCGCCGTGAAACCCAGATAGAATACAACGAAAAGCATGGCATCACGCCGCAAACGATCCAGAAGGATATCCGGGACGTGATCCGCGCGACGATTGCTGCCGAGGAGCAGGAAGACTACAGCCCGGCAGAAGGTTTGAAGAAATTGACGAAGAAAGATCGCGAACAAGTGATTTTAAATATGGAAAAAGAGATGAAGGAAGCGGCGAAGGCTCTCAATTTCGAACGTGCAGCCGAGCTGCGTGACCTCATTCTTGAGTTAAAAGCGGAAGGATGACGAAAACATGGCTATGGATAAACTGATTGTCAAAGGCGCCAGGGCCCATAATTTGAAAAATATAGATGTCACCATTCCGAGAGACAAGCTTGTTGTGCTGACAGGGCTTTCTGGTTCAGGGAAGTCCTCGCTGGCGTTTGATACCATCTACGCTGAAGGGCAGCGCCGTTATGTAGAATCATTGTCTGCTTACGCTCGCCAGTTCCTTGGCAGATGGACAAGCCGGATGTCGATTCGATCGAGGGGTTGTCCCCGGCCATTTCGATCGACCAGAAAACGACGAGCCGTAATCCCCGTTCAACTGTCGGAACGGTGACAGAGATTTATGATTATTTGCGTTTGCTATTCGCCAGGGTGGGGCGTCCAACCTGCCCGGTGCATAATATAGAGATTTCATCACAGACAATCGAGCAAATGGTCGACCGTGTGCTCGAATATCCCGAAAGGACAAAGCTGCAAATCCTTGCTCCGCTTGTTTCCGGAAGGAAGGGAACGCACGCCAAGGTTCTTGAAGATGTGAAAAAACAAGGCTATGTCCGTGTCCGTATTGACGGTGAGATGCATGACCTCGGAGACGAAATCGAGCTGGAGAAAAACAAAAAGCATTCGGTTGAAGTTGTCATCGACCGGATTGTCGTCAAGGAAGGAATTGCTGCTCGCCTGGCGGACTCGTTGGAAGCCGCGCTCAAATTAGGTGAAGGCAATGTGCTGATTGATGTGATCGGTGAAGAAGAATTGATGTTCAGCGAAAACCATGCCTGCCCGATTTGCGGCTTCTCGATCGGCGAGCTTGAACCCCGGATGTTCTCGTTCAACAGCCCGTTTGGCGCCTGCCTGAATGTGACGGTCTCGGTGCGAAGCTGGAGGTTGACGTTGATTTAGTCGTCCCGAACAAGGAGCTCTCATTAAAACAGCATGCAATCGCTCCATGGGAACCGACAAGCTCTCAGTACTATCCGCAGCTGCTAGAAGCGATCTGCAATCATTATGGAATCGATATGGATGTACCGGTGAAAGACCTTCCTGACCACGAGATGGACAAGATTCTATACGGCTCAGAAAAAGACCGGATATATTTCCGCTATGAAAATGACTGGGGCCAGGTCCGTGAAAACTATATTGTTTTCGAGGGTGTCCTGAAAAATGTCGAGCGGCGTTATAAGGAAACCGGTTCTGACTATATCCGGGAACAGATGGAAAAGTACATGGGTGAGCACGCCTGCCCGACTTGTAAAGGATACAGGCTGAAGCGTGAAACCCTTGCTGTCCTTGTGGACGGACGCCATATAGGCGAAATCACAGAATTGTCTGTTGAGGATGCGCAGCGATTTTTCCAGGGCCTTGAGCTAACGGAAAAAGAAATGAAGATTGCTAATATGATTTTCCGGGAGATTACGGAACGCCTTGGCTTCCTGATCAATGTCGGATTGGATTACCTGACGATGAGCCGCGCTGCTGGAACACTTTCCGGTGGGGAGGCCCAGCGAATCAGGCTCGCAACCCAGATTGGCTCACGCCTCACTGGTGTCCTGTATATCCTTGATGAGCCATCCATTGGTCTGCATCAACGCGACAATGACAGGCTGATTGATACGCTGAAAAACATGCGTGACATTGGCAATACGCTGATTGTCGTCGAGCATGATGAAGATACGATGCTCGCGGCGGACCACCTGATTGATATTGGTCCTGGAGCGGGTGTCCATGGCGGTGAAATCATCTCCCAGGGAACTCCAGCAGAGGTGATGGAAGATTCGAATTCGTTGACAGGCCAGTACTTGTCCGGTAAAAAGTTCATACCGCTGCCGATCGAGCGCAGAAAGCCGGATGGCCGTTTTATCGAAATCAAAGGTGCCAAGGAAAATAACCTTAAAAATGTCAATGTGAAGTTCCCGCTTGGAATCTTCATGGCTGTGACGGGCGTTTCCGGTTCCGGTAAAAGTACACTGATCAATGAAATCCTGCACAAATCGCTCGCGATGAAGATTCACCGGGCAAAAAGCAAGCCAGGGGAATTCAGGGAGATCAAGGGTGTCGACCACCTCGATAAGGTCATCGATATCGACCAGTCGCCAATCGGCCGCACACCGAGATCCAACCCAGCTACCTATACTGGCGTGTTTGATGATATTCGCGATGTTTTCGCATCAACCAACGAAGCAAAGGTCCGCGGCTACAAAAAGGGACGATTCAGCTTCAACGTTAAAGGTGGACGCTGTGAAGCATGCCGTGGTGATGGAATCATCAAGATTGAGATGCACTTCCTGCCGGATGTGTACGTTCCGTGTGAAGTGTGCCACGGCAAACGCTACAACCGCGAGACTTTGGAAGTAAAGTACAAAGGCAAAAACATTTCCGATATCCTTGATATGACAGTTGAGGCAGCGGTTGAATTCTTTGCTAATATCCCGAAGATCGCCCGCAAGCTGCAGACGATATACGATGTCGGGCTTGGCTATATCACACTCGGCCAGCCAGCGACAACCCTTTCCGGAGGGGAAGCGCAGCGCGTCAAGCTGGCTTCCGAGCTGCATCGCCGCTCAACCGGCCGGTCCCTGTATATTTTGGACGAGCCAACAACAGGCTTGCATGTCGATGACATTGCCCGCCTGCTGACAGTCCTGCAGCGTCTTGTTGAAAATGGCGACACCGTACTCGTAATTGAGCATAATCTCGATGTCATCAAAGCCGCCGACTACATCGTCGACCTCGGACCTGAAGGCGGAGACCGCGGCGGCACAATCGTAGCCACGGGAACACCAGAAAAAATTGCCGAAGTCGAGGAGTCATACACAGGCAAGTACCTGAAGCCGATTTTGGAACGCGACAGACTACGGATGAAAGAACAAATAGAAGAAAAAGAAAAAAGCACAAGCAATGCATAACCCTTCCCATCAAGAAGGGTTTTTCTTCTTGTAGAGCGTTTCTGGTTTCCAATATTAGTTAACGGTGCAATTATTATGACTTTCCGTGCAATTATGGTCAACAACAGTGCAATTAACACCAATCTCTGAGCAAATGAAGCCAGACCTTAATTTACTCTGCTGCTAAAACCGAAGGAAATCCCCCATATCCCTCCTTCACATAACTTTCACCAGCCTGAACTGTTTTTTTACAAGGGGTTACATCTCGATTTGTCGAACTATTTTCATAAAGAAATGAAACTTCACTGGTTCCTGATCGTATTAATTTCTAAGGAGATGAAGAGGATGGATACGAAAAGGATTCTGTCTGCTTTGTGTTATTTCAGTATTATGTTTGCCGGAATTTTGTTTCCTCTTGTTGCTTATTTTGCATCAGAGGATGAGGATGTAAAGGTTCATGCCAAGAAGGCGCTGCTGTCGCACCTTATTCCGCTGATCCCTCTGCCGCTAATTTTAATTGCTGTTTTCATCGATATGAGCGGAGGATCGGGAGACTTCCCGGTGCTTATGTTTAGCAGCGCTATATTGATGGTTATATTGAGTTTCATCGTACTAATTTGGAACCTGGTTAAAGGAATAAAAGTACTTAATATAAAATGAGGGGGACGAACCATATGAAGGAAGAACGGAAACGGATACTCAAGCTTGTTGAGGAAGGAAAAATGACGGTTGATGAAGCTTTGTTCTTAATCGAGAAGCTGGAACAGGGAAAAACGCAGCGGCAGGCAAACACTGCGTATCTGACAACGGATGTAAAGTTTGAAGAAGCGAAGAAAGAAGAGTTCAAAAAGGAAGATTTCAATACTTATAAATTTAACTCTATGAAAGACAAGGTGCTGGATTTTGTCGATTCAGCATTCAAGAAAATAAAAGATTTCGATTTGGATCTTAATTTTGGCCAGTCCGTGGATATCTCTCATATTTTCCAGCGGGGCGATGCTTATCTGAACCATGTCGATATTGATATGGCGAATGGATCGGTAAAAGTCGTGCCGTGGGAGCAAAAGGATGTCCGTATCGAGTGCAGCGCGAAAGTGTATCGTGTCGAAAATCAGGATGAAGCGCGCAAGAAGTTTTTGGAGGATGCCATTTTCACAATTGAAAATCAGAAGCTCCGGTTTTCTGTCCAGCAGAAGTGGATGAAGGTTGATGCAGTCATCCATATTCCAAAAGAAGAATATGAAAATGTTCGGATCCGTTTGTTTAATGGATCGATTGAAGGTGAAAACTTAACAGTGAAGGATTGCCGGGCAAAGACAGCAAACGGGAAAGTTTTGCTTGGAAATCTCGAGTGCGGAAAGCTGGAAACTGAAACAGCTAATGGAACAATCAACATCTCCAGAAGCGCAATCAAGGACCTTGAGGCTGAAACAATCAATGGAGCAATCAAGCTGATGGCTCTTTTGACAATGTCGACCTTCAATCTTTCAACGGAAACGTGACTTGCACAGTGAATAATAATGATTGCGAAAGTGTGGAAGTGAAGGCGACTACTGGAAGCATCGAAGTCTTCCTTCCGGAGAAGACGCCAGCGAGCGGTGAGCTGAAATCGAACCTTGGCGGCTTTACGATTGAACTCGACGGCATCCAGGTTGTTGAGGAGAAGAGCGACATGGTTCAAAAAAATCTTCGCTTCAACCAGCTGATTCAGGTCAAAAAGCTGTCAGACTCCATGCGGATACCAAAACCGGCTCAATCACCGTGAAAAAATTAATCCAATAGTATTGTGGAAACAGGAAGGGTGATATGAAATGAAATTAACCCGCTCACGTAAAAATCGAATGCTGGCAGGTGTGATCGGAGGCATGGCTGAATCCTTTGGGATGAGTGCGGCACTGTTACGTATATTGTTTGTAATCTTGACGTTCAGCACTGCCTTCTTTCCAATGGCTATGATTTACCTTGTGCTTGTTTTTGTGCTGCCGAACAGGGAAGGGTATTAAAAAATGAGATGGTTGTTAGGAATTGTTATTAATGCCGTTCTATTCATGGCTCTTGCTGGTTACTTCGAGAATGAGATTTATCTATCCGGTTTCGGCGCTGCTCTAGGAGCAAGTTTCATTCTATCGATATTGAATGTTCTCGTTAAACCAATCTTGATTTTGCTGACGCTGCCTGTAACGGTGCTCAGCCTGGGGCTATTCTTGTTTGTCATCAATGCAATCACACTTATGCTGACGGATAGTTTGATGGGGAGCTCATTTGAGATATCCAGTTTTGGCATGGCGCTGCTTACGGCGATTATCATGTCAGTCGCAAACCTGATCATCCAGAACACATTTTTACGAGAATCAAAAGACTAGGAAAATGGCCGGCACATATATGTGTCGGCCATTTTCTATTCTTGATCAATATAAACATCAAAGCCGGCTTTCCTTAAACGTTCGGCAAGTTCCTTGGCGTTTTCCTCGTTTTCGAATGCTCCTGCCTGGACCTTATATAGTCCGTCTTTCTTTGCTGCCGCAGGAGATTTGGCTGGTGGCGGAGCAGGTGCTGGTGCAGGAGCGGCATTTGCCTTTCTCTGCAGGTTGAACTGTTCTGCCAATGCTTTAACAATGCCTTCTGCAATCGTTCTGCGGTATGTTTCAGAACGCAGCAGCTTAATTTCATTGCGGTTAGTCATGAATCCACATTCCACTAGAACGGCATCCATTTTCGTTTCCCTCAGGACATGGAAATCGGCTGTTTTTACGTCGCGGTTATCGAGGCCCGTCGAGATGACAAGATTGCGCTGGATTTTTTGGGCCAACTGATAAGCTACAGGCGGCCTGGTTGGATAGACAAATGTTTCAATACCGCCGACATTGTTCCAGCCGCCGCCAAAGGCATTGGCATGGATCGAAACAAATATATCTACATTCAGGCTGTTTGCCTTATCTGTCCTGGCCTTCAATGACACATCTCGCTGATCGGAATGAGAGAAAGACACTGTGACATTTTTATAGTTTGCCAGCAGCTGTCTGGCATAATTCGCCACAGCCCTGTTAAACTCATATTCTCTCATACCATCGGGACTTCGCTTACCCGGGGTGTTGTAGCCATGCCCAGCATCTAGCATGATCTTCACTATATTCACACCTTCCGAAAGAAGTTTTCCTCATCAGTATATATATGACCAAAGGCGGAAAAAGGACATAGTGACATCAGATATAGGCTGTTTTTACACTGCATTTTCTTTTTCGGAACCATTGTTTAAACTGCTTCGGGAAATCATCCACTCACGAGACGGAAAAAAACTACTTATTCAACTCAAAAATATCTTCCAACCGCTGGGACATGAATTCATGGGCATCCTGGATTCCGAGGTATAAAAATGAGGAGCAAGTTTGTCGGCAACAAATTCAAGGATCAGCAGGGCTGCCAGGTCTCCCAGTTCCTCACCACGTTCCTCAAGGAAATATATTTTGATTTCATCTGTCATTAGATTCTTGGCGTGATCATCAACCTGAAGGTTCTTAAGCATGGTATCTACTCCTTCTTTGTTTATTTCCCCAATTTTAAGCCAATCAGTCAAATAATTCGACAAGAGGGTTCGATTATTTCCGTGGAAATAAGCTGAGTGATATTTTCCTTTTCGACATTTCGCTAAAATCTATTAAGAAATAACTGCAAAAAAAGGGACCGAGTGGGGTCTCTTCAGATAATTAGCCACGCTGCATGGTGTGCACGAATTTGTATCGATCAGCGCGATAGGCTGATTTGACGAATTCGAATGGTGTGCCATCTTTTAAATGCGATGTCCTGAGAATCAGCAGGACAGGGGAACCTTTTTCAATTTCGAGGAGGCGCAGTTCCTGTTCCTTAGCAATCGATGCTTCGATTTGCTGGGTGGCTTCGTGGATGGTAAGCGATAATTTTTCTTCGATATACTGGTAAAGTGACTGGTTGATGATTTCCTCTGTCAAACCCTTAACCAGATTAGCCGGGAGATAGGTGGTCTCAAGAGCCATCGGAACATTGTCTGCAAGCCTGACGCGTTTGATTTCATATACTGGTGTATTTTCGCTAAGCCTGAGCCGCTCGGCTATTTCCCTACCGGACGGGATAATTTCAAACGAAACCAGTTTGCTTCCCGGTGTGAAGCCGCGTTCTTTCATATCTTCGGTGAAACTTGTCAATCCCTGCAGGCGCTGTTCGACTTTCTTTTTGTTCACGAACGTGCCTTTGCCTTTTTGGCGGTATAAATATCCATCATTCACAAGGTTAGTCAATGCCTGCCTGATCGTCATCCTGCTGATCTGGAACATATCGGCATAGACGCGTTCGGAGGGGATCGCTTCATCTGGCTCGAGGTCGCCATTATCAATTTGGGCTTTTATATACTCCTCGAGCTGGTGGTAAATAGGTATTGGTGAATTTTTATCTATCATAGGTCATTCTCCTGACTGCTTGCAATTTTTCAGAAGATGCTTAAAGCAATGCTGTCGCATCTTTATCAGCGAAAATCGTGACATTTTCATGGTTTTTGAGAGCCGAGGCAGGGAATTGTTCGCTGACATCGCCATTCATTAAAGTAGCGAGTGCTTTTGCCTTGGAAGCACCGGAAACAAGCAGGAAGATTTCCTTGCTGTCCATAATCGAGGCAATCCCCATGGTAATGGCTTGCTTAGGAACGTCTTCCAGTGATTCAAAAAATCTTGAGTTCGCCTTGCGCGTGCTTTCTGCCAGTTCGATGGTATGCGTTCTGCTGTCAAAGGGTGTACCTGGCTCGTTAAAACCAATATGGCCGTTCTGCCCAATTCCGAGAATTTGCAGATCGATGCCGCCATGCTCATTAATGAACTGTTCATAGCGTCTGCATTCCTCATCCAAATCCTTCGCTGTCCCATCTGGAATATGCGTCTGTTCAAGTGGTATGTCAATGTGCTCGAATAAATGTTCACACATAAAGTAGTGATAGCTATTACGGTCTTTTTTCGAAATGCCGATGTATTCGTCCAGGTTGAACGTGTTAATTTCTTTATAGGAGATACTGTTCTCCATATGGTCTCTGATGAGCTCCTGATAAAGGCCTGTGGGTGTGCTCCCGGTAGCAAGTCCAAGGTTTAGCGCTGGATTGCTCTTGATTCGCGTGATGATTCCCTTTGCAGCTTGCTGGCTAAGCTCCTCGTAATTTGTAGTTGTAATCAGTTTCAACGTCATCACCTCTTTCAAAGCTGTTATGAACGGGTATAGCTCGCAGCACCCCGGCAAAACGCCATGGCAACTTCGTGGTTGCGGTCAAGTACGACAAGGTCTGCATCCTTTCCTGAAGCAATGCTTCCTTTCCGGTCGAAAACCTTCAGCTGTTTTGCAGGATTCTCACTGGCTAGCTTCACTGCTTCTTCAAGACTTATGCCTGTGAATTCCATCATGTTTTTTAAAGAATCTTTCATTTTTAAAATGCTTCCAGCCAGCGTGCCATCAGCTAAAAGTGCTTTTCCATCGGCAACACTAACGACCTGTCCGCCGAGATCATAGCTGCCATTTTTAAGGCATTTCGCTCGCATTGAGTCGGTGATTAAAATGACACCATCTTTTCCTTTGGCGCGAATCGATAGATGTAGCATTTCGGGAACGACATGGATTCCGTCTGCAATCATCTCGATTTTCAACTCATCAAAAAGCAGAGCGGCACCGGCGACGCCCGGATCTCGATGATGCATCCCGCGCATGCCATTGAATAAATGGGTCACATGGGTAGCTCCTGCCTTAACGGCCTCAGCCATCTGTCCATAGGTGGCATCTGAATGGCCAACCGAGGCAATGACACCGTTTTTGGCCAGGTATGCAATAAGCTCATTGCCATTTTCTTTTTCCGGAGCAAGTGTCACGAGCTTGATATTATTGCCGGAAGCCTGCTGCATTTTGGCAAACAGTTCAATATCAGGTGTGATAATGTGTTCGGCCGGCTGGGCCCCTTTGCAGGACTCGTTGATAAAAGGCCCTTCCAGATGTAGCCCGAGCACCTCCGCTTTTCCTGGACCGTTATGTTGGCTGATATAGTCGGCAGCATTCTCCAATGCTTTCATAATTGCCTTTTGATCCTGGGTGATTGTCGTTGCCAGGAAGCTGGTTGTTCCTTCCTCAGGCAGGATGGAGGCCATCGTCGACATGGCTTCCGTCGTCGCGTCCATCGTGTCTGCTCCGCCAGCACCGTGGATATGAACATCGATGAATCCCGGAACAACAGTGCTGTCCTCGGGAAACTCAATGACCTCACCCTGATGCTGGGGGAGGGAGGAGGCCAGTCCTGTTTGAGCAATCTTCCCATCCTGTATATGAATGTATCCTTTTTCAATCATGCCCTCTTGTGTTAATACTCTGGCGTTGACTAGTAATAATTCCTTCATTTTTAAATCACCTGAAAGTTATGTCCTCGTTCTTCTTTTCTTTACCATCTATCACTTATATTATACAAATACCGACATGGGTTGTCTATACCACATTTGACTATAAACGATAACTCCTGTGTGGTATAGACAACATTAATTTGCTCCGTCTTTATAAAATTCACTGATTGCATTTCTCAGGTAGCCATCGTGCTTTTCCAGTAGTTCTTTTACCTCAGTTCCCCTGAGTCCCGTCGTGATTTGCAGGATGGCGGCTTTTGTATGGTAGTTTTGCTCCTTGATTGCCGTTCTTGCTTCCTCATCAGAAGCACCGGTTGCCATCTTGACGATATTGACAGCGCGGTTATGTAGTTTTTCGTTCGTCATCTGGACATCAACCATCAGATTGCCATACACTTTGCCCAGTTTGATCATCGAAGCGGTAGAGAGCATGTTTAGAATTAATTTTTGGGCAGTGCCGGCTTTCATCCTTGTGGAACCGGTGATGACTTCCGGCCCGACGACCGCGGAGATGGTGTGATCGGAGATTTTTTCCATTTCGGAATCCTTGCTGCAAACAACAGATACAGTCACGGCACCGATTTTCTTTGCGTACTCCAGTGCACCGATCGTATAAGGGGTGCGCCCGCTGGCAGCGATTCCAACAACGATATCTTCAGAGGTCAGATTGATGTTTGCCAGATCGTTCTGCCCCTGCTGTTTGTCATCCTCGACACCTTCAAGTGCCTCCGTCATCGCTTCCTTGCCACCCGCAATAATTCCAACAACAAGCCCAGGGTCGGTTCCGAACGTCGGAGGGCATTCGGAAGCATCGATGATTCCGAGTCGGCCGGAAGTCCCTGCACCGATATAGATCAGACGGCCGCCTTTTTTGAAGGCAGCGACGATCCTGTCAACGACCTCCGAAATGTTCGGAACCTGCCTTGCGAGCACGTTCGGAACGAGGGTGTCTTCCTGGTTGATGACAGTGATGATTTCCTCTGTCGACATCAAGTCGATATTCATTGTCTTCGCGTTTTGCTGTTCTGTATTAAGCTTTGCGATCTCCATGTCTATTCCTCACAATAAATTGAAATTTTTGCCCTGCCTTGATCTCTGTAAGCAAAGGGAGGTCTTCTTTGATAACTTTTCCGATGCAATTCACTTTTTCATCCTTTGGCAGGTCATTAACGGCAATTTGCAATTCGCCTGCATACCGACCGTATAACTCATTGTCGATGGTTATTGTCCCGCGTTGCCTTTCCTGCTGATTAGAAGGTGGAATCTTATTTTTCCCTATTGAAGCGGATCGTGGTTCAACTGCTCTGATGACATCACGGGCAGGATCCATCCTGTTTGTCAGAGTCCTGCTCAATAGTTCAACATGCTCCCAGCTTTCGGCCTCAATACGAAGTGGAAAGATTTTTTTACCAAGGAAAGCTAGTAATTCCAGCTGTTCATCAGATGCAGCGTGATCTCCAATTGAAATTTTATCGGTAAAACAAGAGACCATCAGCTCTGCAGCAGCTACGTGCGGCAGCTGGCCGCGGTGCTTTTCAAGTGTTGGAAGACCAGAAAACACAGGTCCGCGCAAATCCTTGTCCCCGGGGACGAAAGCCATTGTCGTAATTCCAAGTGAACGGAGCATGTTATTTCTTTCAATCAGAAACTCCTTGTCCAATCCTGTTTCAGGCCTTGGGTAAAAATTATGCCATGCTTCGACGTTCTCGGTATTTAGACCAGCATCAATCCATGCCTGAATTTCATCTCTAGTTATCGTGCTGGCGTTGATTCCTATCTTCATTTTATCCGAAAGCTCCACAATCTGCTGTGTTGTGAACCCGTAATCCGCTCTTATTCCTGATAGACCCCATTGCAGCAGCTCTTCATATTGGCCCCATTCTAGCCCAAGGTAATCCAATGACCTTGGAGATACATCGGCCATCAGCTCCATATTGTGCTTTTTCGCCAGGGAACACAGCTCTTTTAAAAGCTCTTTGTACTCAGCAGGATTATCCTCCGGAATATGCAGGGAAGTGAAAATTGATTTAAGTCCGTATTGAGCCGCTTTCTCAATCCAGGCAGCATTTTTCTCCATCCGGTCCTTGTTCATATATACGGAAATGCCAAGCATGGACAATCCCTCCAATCAAAACAAATTAATAGAATAGAAGAAAGGAGGAAAATAGCTCTCCTCCTTTTCTGTATTTGCATCTTAGATTCCTTTAGCCATTTCTTCCTTGAAGCCGAACGTCCAGGTGAAGATGAACCCGAATACGTAGGCAATCAGAAGTCCAAGCAAGTAGAGCAGTATTTGATTTGTATGGACAAGGAAGGCAAGCGGGATACCCGAAACACCGATGGCAATCGTTGCGATTTTAAAGAATGCCTGGAATGCTCCGCCGACTGCTGCGCCTAGACAGGCAGTGATGAATGGACGGCCAAGCGGCAGGGTGACACCGAAAATGAGCGGTTCGCCGATGCCAAGCATACCAACTGGCAGGCCGCCCTTGATAACCTTTTTAAGTCTCTCATTCTTTGTTTTAAAATAGATCGCGAATGCCGCACCAACCTGGCCTGCACCGCCCATTGCGAGGATTGGCAGCAGCGGGTCATCACCAATCGTGTTGATCAATTCCATATGCACAGGAGTCAAGCCCTGGTGCAGACCTGTAACAACAAGAGGAAGGAATGTTCCGGCAAGGACCAGTCCTGCCAGGATTCCGCCAACATCAAGAAGGCCAAGCAAGCCCTTTGTAATCAAATCGGAAATCAACCTCCGACAGGCTGAAGCACGAATAATGTTGCAATGCCAGTAATCAATAATGATAGAGTAGGAGTAATGATGATATCCAAAGAAGACGGAACGAATTTACGGATCCGCTTTTCAAGCATTGCAATAAAAACTGCAGCAAGCATGACGCCAATCAAACCGCCGCGGCCAGGAACAAGAGCTTCACCAAACAATGTGATGTTCGCAAGACCCGGGTTGATGATCAGGATACCAGCAGCACCGCCAAGAGCAGGTGAGCCGCCGAATTCACGAGCCGTATTGATACCGACAAATACACCAAGATAACTGAAGATACCCCAGCCGATCAGGTTGAGGAACTGAATAAGCGTCGACTCAGGATCAGCACCAGAACGGATGATGACATTCGTAATTCCCGCAATCAAACCGGAAGCGACAATCGCCGGGATCAGCGGAATGAAGATGCTGGCAATCCTTCGCAGGAAAAGCTTGAACGGAGTCGCATTTTTCTTGTTAAGTTCGTCCTTAGTACGGCCGGCTAGTCCCTCGAAAGAATCCGGGTCGGACTCGTCTACTAGATTGGCAGTCTTGCCGGTAATCTCTGAAAACTCATTCGCCACTTTAGTGACAATTCCAGGTCCCAAAATAATCTGTAATGTTTCTTCTTCTACGACACCGAGCACGCCATCAATTTTCTTGATGCCAGCAAGATCGACTTTGCTGTAGTCTGCCGGCTTGACGCGCAGGCGGGTCATGCACGAAGCAACATCAACAATATTGTCCGCGCCGCCAAGCTGCTCAAGTATCTCTCTTGCCAGGCGTTCTTCATTACGCATGGTGTTTCCCCCTCTAATTGTAAAATAGTCAGAAAAGAATGAATACGCTTACAAAATGATAATAACAAGTCTACTGTATAGTTGTCTATACCTTTTATGAAAAATATAGCTTTGGTACTAGCAGTAAGAGGTGGATAATACCAATCTAGATAATCTCTGTGAACTCAAGCTGTTTTTTATCTCCTTATATTTGGTTCTTCATAAAAAAGTGCTAAAATAAAAGGTATTGTTATCATGTGGGATATTAACGTTCTAATAAAGGAGGAACTTCATTGCCAAAAGTCCGTACTAAAGACCTGATCAAAAAATTCGAAATGGAACTGATCAGTGGAGAGGAAGGAATCAATCGTCCGATCACCACGACTGACATTTCAAGACCAGGACTAGAAATCGCTGGTTATTTTGAATATTATCCTGCGGAGCGCCTGCAGCTTCTCGGAAAAACAGAGTTGACCTTCTTTGAAAAATTAAACCCTAGCGACAGGGCGGAACGGATGCAAAAGCTTTGTACTGATATTACGCCAGGAATCATTGTCACGAGAGACATTGAGGTTCCTGTTGAACTGGTCGAGGCAGCCGAAAAGGAATCAGTCCCTCTCTTACGTTCAAAGCAAAAAACAACAAGGCTCTCGAGTCATCTGACAAACTATCTCGAAAGCAAGCTGGCACCGACGACTGCAGTCCATGGGGTACTTGTCGATCTGTATGGGATCGGCGTATTGATCACTGGCAAGAGCGGAGTTGGTAAAAGTGAAACCGCCCTTGAATTGGTAAAGCGTGGACACCGTCTTGTAGCGGATGACTGTGTTGAAATCCGCCAGGAGGATATCGGGACTCTGGTTGGGAACTCACCTGATTTAATTGAGCATCTTCTTGAAATCCGCGGCGTAGGCATCATCAATGTGATGACGCTGTTCGGTGCTGGTGCCGTTCGTTCGCATAAACGGATTACCCTGATTATTGACCTTGAAATATGGGACCAGAAAAAATCATATGACCGACTGGGCCTTGATGAAGAGAAAATGAAAATTCTTGACACTGATATCACCAAGCTGACGATTCCAGTCCGTCCAGGCCGAAACCTCGCTGTCATCATCGAAGTAGCAGCAATGAACTTCAGGCTAAAGCGCATGGGCGTCAATGCAGCTGAACAATTCACGAACAGGCTGTCCGACGTCATTGAAGACGGCGACCATGACGAACATTAAGCAGTGGAATTTTTTCGTGAATAACTATGGCAATCAGCAATAATTGAACGAACAGAGTCTTAATCAAACGTTTGATTAAGAACGGCCAAAGTGCTGGTACGACTGATTTTTTAATTATTATGTATATATAAATTCACTTCGAGAATTGTCCAGCTTCAGCGCCTAGCCCCTCGAGTCGCTTCGGTCCGCCCAATGAAGTCAAAGAACGACTTCACTGTTCGGCCCTCCAGCGCTTGTCGGGGCTGAACGAGGCGCTTGCGCTTTTCTTGTGATAAAGGGGAAATGATATGGAAAAGAATATTCAGCCAATCGACCCGGTTGCCTTTTCACTTGGGCCGATCGAGGTGCACTGGTATGGTGTCATCATCGGACTTGGAATTGCGCTCGCACTATGGATTGCCATGCGTGAAGGTGAACGCCGAGGTCTGCCGAAAGATATTTTTGCAGACCTGATGCTCTGGGCGATTCCAATCGCAATCCTATCTGCACGGCTTTACTATGTAATCTTCCAGTGGGATTACTACAGCCAATATCCTGGTGAGATTTTTAAAGTCTGGAATGGCGGCATTGCCATCCACGGTGCGTTGATAGGTTCTGTTGTGACCGCTTATTTCTTTACGAAGTCCAGGAATGTTTCTTTCTGGAAGCTCGCTGATATTGCAGCTCCGAGCATCATCCTGGGCCAGGCAATCGGACGCTGGGGAAACTTCATGAACCAGGAAGCGCATGGCGGGGAAGTAACAAGGGCGTTTTTGGAAAACCTGTACCTGCCAGAGTTCATAATCAACCAGATGTATATTAATGGGACATACTATCACCCAACATTTTTATATGAATCGATCTGGAATTTGCTCGGTTTCATCCTGCTCATGTCATTGCGCAGAGTCAACCTGGGCCGCGGGGAGATTTTCCTCAGCTATGTCATCTGGTACTCTATCGGCCGCTTCTTTGTCGAGGGAATGCGGACTGACAGCTTGATGCTGACGGAATCATTGCGAATTGCCCAGACAATCTCGATCGCTTTGATTGTTTTTGCAATCGGCTTATGGATTTTCAGAAGAGTGAAAGGTTATTCGAAAGTACGATATTTAGAGAACTAGAATTTCGGATTACTAAAAAAGAAGCCCTATAAATAGAATGAATTAAGGCTGAAAAATGGGAGAGATGCTTCGATGGGTTCTACATTGAAAAGAGGGTTGATGGTTGGCTTGAATACGACTTGGGCGCTCGGGAAAGTCATTTTCCCTGTCACCCTGATTGTGTCGATCCTTCAATATACACCAATCCTGCCGTGGATAATCGAATTGATCACGCCGCTGATGTCAATGCTCGGTTTGTCAGGAGATGCGGCGATTCCGCTTGTCATCGGGAATTTCCTAAATCTTTACGCGGCCATTGGAGCAATCCTGACCCTTGATTTGACGGTAAAAGAAATCTTTATCATAGCGGTGATGCTGAGCTTTTCACATAATATGCTTGTTGAATCGAGTGTAGCTCTCAAGGTTGGCGTCAAGCTGTGGATCATCGTCCTTGTCCGCCTCGGGCTTGCGTTCATATCTGCAGTGGTCATCAATCTTGTTTGGAACGGTGGCTCTGAAATAGCCCATTATGGCATGGTCCCTCCTAAAAGCGAAGAAGTTTCCGGGTGGGGAGCGATTCTGCTTGAAGGCATCACGAAGGCGGGAATCGGCATATTCCAGCTTGCGATCATTGTCATCCCGCTGATGGTAGTCGTGCAAATCATGAAGGATAAGCAATGGCTTGCCGTTTTTTCAAGATGGATGGCGCCGGCAACAAGAGCGCTTGGAATGAAGGAGAACACCTCGACGACAATGGCAGCCGGCCTGCTGATCGGGCTTGCGTACGGCGCAGGCGTGATGATCCAGGCAGTCAAGGAGGATGGAGTAAGCAAAAAGGATGTCACTCTTGCATTCATTTTCCTTGTTGCCTGCCACGCAGTCATTGAAGATACATTGATTTTCATTCCGCTTGGCATTCCGGTCCTGCCGCTGTTATTGATCCGCCTTGGTGTGGCGATATTATTGACGATAGCAGTCGCATTCATCTGGAACCGCGCGGACATCGCAAAAAGAAAGGAAGCAGTATATGAGCAATAAAATAGATACGGTCCTGTTCGATCTGGACGGGACTCTGATTGATACAAACGAACTAATTATTTCATCCTTTCTCCATACAATGGAGACCTATTATCCCGGCCAGTATAAACGGGAGGATGTCTTGCCATTTTTGGGGCCGTCACTTCAGGATACGTTCCAGCCAATGAATCCTGAAGGCTACGAAGAAATGATCACCACTTACCGCACTTACAACCTGGCTAATCACGACCTCTTGGTTAAAGGTTTCGAGGGAGTGTATGAAACGGTCAGAACGCTGAAGGAGAGCGGTTTCCATTTGGGAATCGTTACCACGAAGCGTTCGGATGTAGTCCAGATGGGCTTGAAGCTGACAGGATTGGATGAGTTTTTCGAGGTTGTCGTCGCGCTCGACCACGTTGAAAAAGCGAAGCCGGATCCTGAGCCGCTTTTAAAAGCGTTGGACATGCTTGGATCCTCACCGGATCGTGCGATCATGGTCGGCGATAACCACCACGACATCCTCGGCGGTAAAAACGCTGGCACTAGAACAGCCGGAGTTGCCTGGTCAATAAAGGGAAGAGAGCATCTTGAGCAGTATAACCCGGATTACATGTTAGAGAACATGGCTGACATCCTGCCAATTTTGGGAGTATAACATGAGAAGGACGACTCGTTATCGAGTAGAAGGAGCAAACAGCCTCTGGCATGTTTATAAAACCGTCCCGTTTTTGAAGGTCGTCAAAAATTTCGTCGTCATCCAGGTGGCGCGCTACACGCCATTTCTCGGCATGAAAAACTGGCTGTACCGCAAATTCTTGCGGATGAACGTCGGCGACCAGACATCCTTCGCGCTGATGGTCATGCTCGACGTCATGTTCCCGGAAAAAATCTCGGTTGGCCGCAATACGGTCATTGGCTACAACACGACAATCCTGGCACATGAATACTTGATCAAGGAATACCGCCTAGGCGAAGTAGAGATTGGCAGCGAAGTCATGATTGGAGCTAACTCCACAATCATGCCAGGCATCAGGATCGGTGACGGCGCCATCGTCTCCGCCGGAACATTCGTCCACAAAGACGTCCCGGCCGGAGCCTTTGTCGGCGGCAATCCTATGCGTGTGATTTACACAAAGGAAGAGCTTGCTGAACGTTGGGCTGATGATGAAATCTATGGGACCAGCACTAACTAACTACAAAAAGCGAAACGGACACTGCTCCGCTTCGCTTTTTTTATTTGGAAAAATTCGGATGTGGTCGAAATAATGCGAAAAGTGGTCGAAATAATTCTAAATGTGGTCGATAAAATCAAAAATCCGCCAATATAATTCAAAAAGTGGTCGATATATTTTGTTTTTCGCCAATAAATGAAAATCGGCCATCTCATTTAGGCGATTTTCCACTGGAATTAGTGAGTATAATTAACTTTTCCTATAAAACAGCCGGCCGGCAGCACAATATTGAGTGTTGCCGTTATTAATTATTCTCCATCAAAAACCAACCTTCTTTTCTTGCAGAATTTTTACCCATTTCTCTTTTAAAAAAACAAAAACGAAATGGATGTGATAGGCCATTTCGCTTCTACTTATATGGAAATTCTGAATAACAGTAAATTGTCTTGTCCGCATACTGATTTGCTTCACGGAAGGAGCAGGTTTTAATACCAATCTTCCTGGCGGGAATCAGGTCTGTGCTTTGGTCGCCGACAGCCAGGTCCAAACGATATCTGTCATGCAGGTACTTATATGCATGGATATCCGGCTTTAGTGAATAGCCATCATCTGCAGGGCAAATCACTTCCTCGAAAAATTGGCTGAGATTCCAGTGTTCCAGCAGCTCTTCAGTTGAGCGCCGATTGCGATGGGTCACGAGTACATTTGCGTCCGAGGCAGATAAGACATCTTTCACATACGGGAAAAGCGGTTTCCGATCATTTGGCAAGGTGCGTTCAATCTCCCGGAATTCTTTTACCTTATTTTTATCGACACCGTAAAATTCATATGCTGTACCATACTTCAAATGAGGAAGGACTTCTTTGTACGGCAGGTCTTTTTTCGCAACAACTGTGAATGCCTCCACCAATGTCGGCCAGGTATCAAGGATTGTTCCGTCCAGATCCCATAGGATTTTCATTTCACCTAGCCTCCTTACATAGTAAAAAATACTTACCACCAACTCATGTCAGCGTTTCCGCATTTCTGATTGCCACCATTCTATCAGCTCTATTTTAAAAAGCAAACATGAACAGCTTATGGTTGACGAATAATAAAATGCACGATAAACTACTTATATCTTCACCTTGTTACCATATTAGCGAACTAAAGGATTTAGAAAATTAAGGTATAAACACCAGCAACGAAGAGGGTGAAAACAATGAGCAGATTATTCATGTTTGAGAAGCCGCTTGGCATGCGGGATACACTTCCAGAATTATATGAAGCGAAGGAAAAAGTCCGCAGCTCAATTGAAAAAGAAATGAAGCAATGGGGTTTTCAATTTATCGAAACGCCTGCGCTAGAATATTACGAAACAGTCGGGACAGCATCAGCAATCCTGGACCAGCAGCTGTTCAAGCTGTTGGACCAGCAGGGGCATACGCTTGTACTGCGTCCGGATATGACAGCGCCGATTGCAAGGGTTGCAGCTTCGAAATTATTCAAAGACCAGGTGCCATTAAGATTGGCCTATTCTGCAAATGTCTACCGTGCCCAGCAGCGCGAAGGCGGCAGGCCGGCGGAATTTGAGCAAATAGGTGTTGAATGTATTGGCGACGACTCTGTCAGCGCTGATGGAGAAATGATCTCGCTGGCGATTTCCTCGCTGAAAAAAGCTGGATTGGAACAGTTTCAGCTATCTGTAGGGCATGTTGGCTTCGTCAATGAATTGTTCGTACAGATTCTTGGCACAGAGGAACGGGCGAGGGAACTGACGAAATTTTTATATGAGAAAAATTATGTCGGATATCGTGAGCATGTCAAAGCACTGCCGCTGTCATCAATCGATTCACAAAGGCTACTGGCTTTCCTTGAACTGCGCGGCGGCCCGGAAGTGATCGATAAGGCATCCGAACTGGTCGAGAATGGGAAAGGCAGGGCGGCACTTAATGAATTGAAACTGCTTTGTGATATCATCAAAGACTTCGGTGAAAGCGGCCGGATCAAATTTGACCTAACAATTGTCAGCCACATGAGCTATTATACAGGCATTTTATTTGAGGTTTACGCAGGGATGGTTGGCTTCCCGATCGGCAATGGCGGCCGTTATGACAAGCTGCTCGAGAAATTCGGGAAATCAACTGGAGCCACAGGATTCGCAATCAGGCTCGACCGCCTGCTTGAAAGCCTCGGCAACCTTGGTGAACCGGAGCCGGTAACCTGCATTCTTTTCAGCCTGAACGGAGAAAAGAAGCTTGCCAACTTGCAGCACAGCGCAGGGAAGACGGGGAACGGGTCATCCTCCAGGACATCAGCGCAGTGCGCAATCTTGATGCTTGCTCCGATACGTTTGCTAATGTCGTTTACCTTGTTGGGAAGGAGGGAGTGCAATGAACGAACAGCTGACCATCGCGATGCCAAAGGGCAGGATTTTTACCGAAGCAGTTGAACTATTGCGCAGCGCTGGCTTTGATTTGCCTCCTGAATTTGATGATTCCCGTAAGTTGATTATCGACGTTGAAGAGGAAAATTTCCGCTTCATTTTAGCGAAACCGATGGATGTGGCTACATATGTTGAACATGGTGTGGCGGATCTCGGGATTGCCGGAAAGGACGTACTGCTTGAGGAAGAACGCGATGTGTATGAACTGCTCGACTTAAAAATCAGCGGCTGCTATCTTGCCGTCGCCGGACTTCTGGATACGAAAATGAATGATGTCGCCCCGAAAATCGCGACGAAGTACCCGAATATCGCTGCTGCCTATTTCCGGGAACAGGGCGAGCAGGTAGAAATCATTAAATTGAACGGATCAATCGAGCTTGCGCCATTAATCGGGCTCGCCGACAGGATTGTTGACATAGTTTCAACTGGAAGGACATTGAAGGAAAATGGTCTCGTGGAGTACGAAACGATTACAAACGTGACATCGAGGCTGATTGTCAATCCAGTCAGCTACCGGATCAAGGATGAGCAGATCAGCGAGCTGGTAAAAAAGCTAAACGAAGTGATATAGTTTGTAAATCTGAAAGGATATGATTCCCGATGGATATTTTACAGATAGATGGAAGCTTGTCATTAAAACGGACCGTTGATGGCGGCACCGAAGAGCAGCGGAAAGCCGTACAGGCAATTATTGCCGAAGTCCGCGCTTCCGGTGACCAGGCACTCAGGCTTTTACCGAAAAATTTGATTCTGTTGTGCTAGATGAATTTCTGGTGACAGAGAATGAAATTACAGGAGCCTATAAAAATGTCAGCAGTCAGCTCGTGGACATCATTACCGAGGCAGCTGACAATATACGTAACTACCATGAAAAACAGCAGCGGCCCTCATGGATGACGACGGAGGAAAATGGCACGATGCTGGGCCAAAAGGTGACACCGCTCGATTCTGTCGGTGTCTATGTGCCAGGCGGGACAGCTGCTTATCCTTCCTCGGTTCTAATGAATGTCATCCCGGCAAGAACCGCTGGTGTTGAGCGGATCGTGATGGTCTCGCCGCCTGGACGTGACGGGAAGCTTCCGGCAGGAGTGCTCGTTGCCGCTGATATAGCCGGAGTAAAAGAAATCTATAAGGTTGGCGGAGCCCAGGCGATTGCCGCGCTAGCATACGGAACGGAAACAATCAAGCCGGTCGATAAAATCACCGGTCCTGGAAACATTTATGTCGCCCTCGCCAAGCGCGAAGTTTTCGGAGACGTCGCGATTGATATGATCGCCGGCCCGAGTGAAATTGGGATTTTGGCGGATGATACGGCGCGTGCCAATGAAATCGCGGCCGATCTGCTTTCCCAGGCAGAGCATGACCCGAGGGCATGTGCGGTTTTAGTGACAACATCCCGTACTCTTGCAGAAGATGTTCAAAATGAAGTATATAAGCAGCTTGCGCTATTGCCGAGAAAAGAAATCGCCACACAGGCAATCGAAAACTTCGGGGCAATTTATGTGGCATCTGATATGGAAGAAGCTGTTGCGGCGATCAACCAGCTTGCACCAGAGCATCTTGAAATCGTTACAGAGAACCCAATGGAACTGCTCGGTAAAATAAAGCACGCCGGCGCGATTTTCCTGGGAAGATACAGTTCAGAGCCGGTAGGTGACTACTTCGCCGGACCGAACCATGTACTGCCAACGAACGGGACAGCGCGTTTTTCAAGCCCGTTGAGCGTCGAAGATTTCCAAAAGAAATCCAGCATCATCCTATACAGCGAGAAAGCGATGAATAACAACGGTGCAAAAATCGCCGAGTTTGCAAGGCTTGAAGGGTTGGAAGCCCACGCCCGGGCCGTAGAAGCAAGACTTAAATCGTGATGAAAGTGGATGGAGGGAAAGCTCATGGAGCGTACCGCAACGGTAAAAAGATATACGAATGAAACAAAAATAGATTTGGATTTCAGCATCGATGGTGAAGGAAAAACGACACTTGAAACGGGAGTGCCTTTTCTTTCCCATATGCTCGATTTATTCGCGAAGCACGGCCAGTTTGATTTGAAAGTCGATGCGAAGGGCGATGTTGAGGTGGATGGCCACCATACAACCGAAGATATCGGCATCTGTATCGGACAGGCGCTTCGCGATGCACTTGGCGATAAAAAAGGAATCAAGCGCTACGGAAACGCTTTTGTCCCAATGGATGAAGCCCTGGCGCAGGTTGTCATCGATCTTAGCAACCGGCCGCACCTTGAAATGCGCGCGGAATTCCCTGCCCAGCAGGTTGGCACTTTCGATGTCGAGCTAGTCCACGAATTCCTGTGGAAGCTGGCGCTTGAAGCAAGAATGAACCTGCATGTCATCGTCCACTACGGAAAAAATACTCACCATATGATTGAAGCGGTATTCAAAGCTCTTGGCCGAGCGCTTGATGAAGCAACGACCATCGACGCGGGTAAAAGACGTTCCTTCAACGAAAGGGATGTTGTAAGGGACTAGGGTAAGGATGTTGTATGGGGGCGGTAAAACGGAGTACGTGTTGTAAACGACGTTCTACCAAAAGAAAACCCGAACTCTGGAAAAGGAAGGAAGTTAACTCATGATAGGCATCGTCGATTACGGAATGGGCAATCTGTTCAGCGTCAGCAAGGCGCTCGAACGGCTGAAAGCGCCATATTTTATCTCACAACATAAGGGCAATTTGATGGAAGCAGATGCACTGCTCGTCCCTGGCGTCGGTTCATTCCGTGATGCGATGGTCGTATTGGACCACACTGGTTTGACGGAAATGATCCTTGCTTTTGCCGCTACCGGCAAGCCAGTGCTCGGAATCTGCCTCGGCATGCAGCTTTTGTTCGAGGAAAGCACGGAAAATGGGCTGACGAAGGGTTTGAACCTGCTTCCTGGAAAAGTGGAACGTTTTAGCGGCGAGACGGCAGAAGGGGAACACTATAAAGTTCCGCATATGGGATGGAACAAGCTTCGTTTTACCGGAGAGTCTCCTATACTCACTTCACTTGAAGAAAATTATGTGTATTTTGTCCATTCTTATTATGTAAAAACGAACGAGCCTGATGTCCTGGTGGCAGTCGGCGATTATTATGATGTAGAAGTTCCGGCCATCGTCGGCCGAAACAATATTTACGGAATGCAATTCCACCCGGAAAAAAGCAGCGATATGGGAATGGCACTGCTCCGCAATTTTGTGAACCTTGCAACAGAAAGGAAGACAGACCAATGAAATTCACTATCTATCCGGCAATCGACATGCGAGGCGGAAAATGCGTAAGGCTGCTGCAAGGCGATTATGACAAAGAAACTGTATATGGAGATTCTCCTTTAGAAATGGCGAAGAAATTCGCTGACGAAGGTGCAGACTGGATTCATATGGTCGACCTCGATGGCGCCAGGGACGGCATGCGGGTCAACGATCAATTTGTCATCCAGGCAGCAAAGGACCTTGGCGTGAACATCCAGATTGGCGGCGGCATCCGCAGCGAATCAGATATCACTTACTATCTTGAAAACGGAGTTACCCGTGTCATCATCGGCAGCATTGCCGTCTCCAATCCGGAGTTCGCTGAGGAAATGGTCAGGAAATACGGTTCGAAAATAGCCATCGGCCTTGACGCGAAAAACGGATTTGTCGCGACACATGGCTGGCTGAACACCTCCGAAGTGAGTGCTGTCAAGCTTGGCAAAAGATTCGCTGATGCCGGGGCGGAAACATTCATTTTTACCGATATCGCAACAGACGGCACGCTGGCAGGACCGAACGTGGAGGCAACCCGCCAGCTTGCATTGGAAACGGGCAAAAGCGTCATCGCTTCTGGAGGAGTCAGCTCACTTGATGATTTAGCTGCTCTTCGAAAGTTAAATGATGATGGTGTCAGCGGTGCTATTGTCGGCAAAGCTATTTATGAAGGACGATTTTCGGTAAAAACTGCTTTGGAAGCGGGGAACGCCTAATGCTAAGCAAACGGATCATTCCCTGTCTGGATGTAAAAGAAGGACGCGTCGTAAAAGGAGTGCAATTTGTGCAGCTCCGCGATGCCGGCGATCCCGTCGAGCTTGCACGTTTTTACGATGAGCAAGGAGCCGATGAGCTCGTTTTCCTTGATATTTCTGCATCAGTTGAAGGAAGGAAGACAATGGTCGAGGCAGTCAGGGAAGTAGCGTCAGAACTGGCCATCCCTTTCACAGTCGGTGGTGGCATCAATACGCTTGAGGATATGAAGAGGATGCTCCGTTCAGGTGCTGATAAAGTCTCCTTGAACACCGCAGCTGTCAACAATCCGACATTGATCTCACAAGGGTCCGATTTCTTTGGAGCTCAGTGCATTGTCGTCGCCATCGATGCAAAATACGACCCGGAACTAGAATCATGGCGAGTTTACACCCATGGCGGACGGACACCGACCGATTGGGAAGTGATACAATGGGCAAAAGAAGCTGTCCGCCTTGGAGCCGGGGAAATTCTGCTGACAAGCATGGACAGCGATGGCGAAAAGAAAGGCTTCGACCTAGCTTTGACCCGTGCAGTAAGTGAAGCAGTCACAGTTCCGGTCATTGCCTCAGGCGGCGCTGGAAACGCAGACCACTTTGTTGACGCTTTTAAAGAAGGAAAAGCAGATGCCGCACTGGCTGCATCGATTTTCCACTATCGCGAAACCTCTGTTAAAGAAGTAAAATCCCATCTCCGTGAAAAAGGAGTGACCGTAAGATGAAAATAGAAGAATTGAAGTTTGATGACAATGGTCTGATTCCCGCAGTCGTCCAGGATGCAGCGACACGTGAGGTGCTGACAGTTGCCTACATGAATAAAGAATCCCTGGACAAGTCGCTCGAAACACGCGAAACCTGGTTTTACAGCCGTTCCCGCCAGGAGCTCTGGCATAAAGGCGCAACGAGCGGCAACACACAGAAAATCGTTGAAATGAAATACGATTGTGACGGAGACGCACTCGTTGTGCTCGTCGAACCAGCCGGACCGGCATGCCATACCGGCGCTATTAGCTGTTTTTCGGAAAACCTGCTGGAGCGTTCGGATGACAGCTGTTCTTCAGAAAATCAGATGGAGCGTTCCGCTGATCAGCTTGCTTCACTAAGCGATTTTGCCGTCATGATCGAGCTGGAAAAAACAATCCGCCAGCGCGAACAGGAAATGCCGGAAGGCGCCTACACCACCTACCTATTTGAAAAAGGCGTCGACAAAATTTTAAAAAAAGTCGGTGAAGAAGCATCGGAAGTCATCATCGCCGCCAAAAATCGCGACCCAGAGGAGTTGAAGTGGGAAGCCGCCGACCTGCTCTACCACCTGATGGTCTTGCTGCAGGAACAGAAGCTGCCGTTAAGAGATGTACTGGCAGTTTTGAATAATAGGAAAAAGCCCAGCGCAGAAGAATAGATTGCGCTGGGTTTTGTTTTTTATAGAAGGCGGATCTCATTAAAAGCATTTAGTGCTTCCAGATATTAGTCAAAGAACCCTTTTCCGGGAGAATAGGTCCGCCCTTTGGTGGTACCGGAATACGACAAATCCATTGATGATAAAATTCGCTTTGCTTTAGAATGGGATTCAATTTTCGTGAATTCCCGAAATTGCTTGCTTGTAATAGGAGGGCCGAAAATGAGGAAATAATCTCTTAATGCCTGAATATGGGAATCCTTAGATTTATGCCCGCAGCTCTTGCAAGTCCACTTTCCTTGGTGGTAGTCCATGCCGAATGCCTCACAGGCAGGGCACTGCACACCCTTAACCATTTTATCGAATGGGAGGTTCATTGATTTTGGGTTGGGAACCAGTGGTTCATGCGCCTTTATTAAATATTTAGCTATTTTTTTCATGTCATTTCTAGAGAGAAGCGGTTGGGTATATGTTTTATAAAATGGCGGAATTTTGAAGGCAACATTCGAAGACCTGAAGACTCTGTAACTAACCTCCTTGTCATTGGTTGGATTTTTAATGATGGCCTGTGAATTGCTAATTGCAACAAGATTTTCAATCGGTGGAGGTGTAATATAATGCTTTTTTAGAAAGGCTTTTAACTGGGATGCCTGGATTTTTGTCTGAAGAATCGGGTCGGAAAAAACTTCTTCTATATCGTTTTGGACTCTTATCAATTGATTGAATTCTGGAAGGAAAATAAGTGTGCCTGCGTAATTTTTGGAATCAATGATGAGGAGAAAATAAGGGGTAATGATGAGGGTGTCAATTTGGAAGTGGGTACTGTTGATCGGGATTCTTAAATCGTACAAAATTACCATTTCAGAGTGATCAACTTGCTGTAAAAAGTAATCCAGTGTCTTTTCTCCTTTGTAACCTGCCCGTTTTCGATAAAGTTTCTTCTCGAATTCCGCTTTTTTGAAGTCCTCTGGAGGAAAAACGCCTTACAATGGCTTCCAAAATCATGATTTCTTTAGGATATTCTCTTTTTTTGCCTATCAAGTTCTATCACTCCTATAAATTTTACTGTAATTATTCGATTTCATCATCGACAAAACCTTCTTTTTAATGGTGAATTAATTTTATTGGCGAAAATTAAATTTATTCGACCACTTTTTGAATTATTCTGGCGGATATTAAATTTATTCGACCACATTTAAAGATTATTCGACCACTTTTCATAATAATTCGACCAACTGCTAAAAAAACAGAATATTTTAACCAACTGGATACATCCCCACAACACATTTTCAAATCCACACCTTCTCGAACACTCTGTCCGTATGTTATAATACATTGGTTAAAGTTGCTTCGATAAAACACTGTATGTGTATTCTTATACAAACCAAAGGTTCCTAGGATATAGTTTTACAAAAATATAAATGGAGGATCACATGGGAAAAGACTCTAAAGCGATGAAGCAAAAAGGTCAATTGCTGTCATTTGTTCCTACTGGTGAATATTACTTCACCAAAGGGGTCAAGGCTTTCCACAGGCGGGACCTGAAAAAGGCTGAAAAGTATTTCCAGCGTGCGATGCACCTTGAGCCTGGCGAGCCGATGATCGTTTGCCAGCTGGCGATCGTGCAGTCGGAGCTGGGTGAATACCAGCAGTCTAACCGTCTTTTGCACTTGGTCCTTGAAGAACTTGATGAAAACATGGCAGAATGTCACTATTTCTTAGCGAATAACTACGCTCATTTGGGCTTGTTCCGGGATGCGTTCAGGCATGCTAATATTTATTTGGTATTGAATGAAGATGGTGAGTTTGCGGAGGATGCAAGCGATCTGCTTGAACTGCTCACGATGGAAGCAGAAGAAATGGATGAGGATTACTATGAAGAGGATGACCTGATCGTCAAGCAGGAGGAAGCACGTAATCACCTTGAATCAGGCGAGTTTCCAAAGGCGATCGAGATTTTCCAGAAGGTCATCGAGGAGTATCCGGAATATTGGTCAGCTTACAATAACCTGGCCCTCGCGTATTTTTATCTTGGCGAAACCATCAAGGCACGTGACATCCTGAATGATGTTCTAGAACAGAATCCCGGCAATTTGCATGCATTGTGCAATGGTCTCGTGTTCGCACATTACCAGGGACAGGAGAAGGAAGGCCAGATTCTTAAGGACTCTCTTGAAAAAATCCACCCGATCCACGTGGAGCACCAGTTCAAGCTTGGTGCAACATTTGCGCTTGTCGGCGAATACGAACTGGCTTACCGCTGGCTGAAAAAGCTGCAAAAAACAGGCTTTGAAGGCA
Source organism: Mesobacillus boroniphilus JCM 21738 (assembly GCF_000517385.1). Lineage (GTDB taxonomy): Bacteria > Bacillota > Bacilli > Bacillales > Cytobacillaceae > Mesobacillus > Mesobacillus boroniphilus. Next base: position 55,229 of record NZ_BAUW01000013.1, read on the forward strand.
ACGGTGCCTTCTATTACTGCTGTCTCATGCTTCTTATTTTACCGGCAGGGAAAATACAGCAAGGAATGCCTGGAAAAAGGTACTCGAATTCAGTCCCGAAAAAGAGGGAATGGAACCGTGGGCAGATAAGCCGGACGTAAAATTCGAAGCGCAGGTTTCGGCCATCCTGAACCAGCTGAACAGCGATTATCCAGAGGAACGCCTTTTTGCGCTATTCCTAACATCTGTATCCGCGAAAAAGAAGGAAATTCTTGCAGCTGAGACATCAACAGATAAGATGACGGAGATGGAAAAATCATACCTTGCGTATGTAACTTCCGGCAAACTGAGCAACAAGGAAGAGGAAGTAAAGGGCGCGCATGAAACAGCAAAGCTCCTTTATGACCACCACCAGCGATCGGCAAAAATGAAGCTGGTGTCTACATCATGTGGTTCTCAGTTTATGAACAGGCAGCTGAGGCTGGCCATGACTTCAAAAACAAAAAGGCATGGGCCGCAGCGGTTGACTATCTCTGGGATAAGTTAAGGAATATCAAGACATCAAAAGCAGCAGTAGCGAAAAAATACGGATTGTCTGTATCTACGCTGTCCAAATATATAAATTTGGCAAACGAGTTTCTTCAGGAAGAAGACAGCATCTAACAGGGTAAACTAAGTCTGTGATCAGCAGACGAGGTATACCCTCTTTTTATTTTGTCAATTTAGTGAACAGTGACCTTTATTAAGCATATTTTTGGACTATGCGCTTCCGGTTTTATAGGATATGTTTAGGAAGGAAATACTATCTTGGATGAAAATAATTGGGGATTTTGATAAAAGGAGTTGTACACCATGTCAGAAGAGAAAATTTATGACGTCATTATCATCGGTGCCGGACCGGCTGGGATGACGGCTGCTGTTTATACATCACGTGCGAATTTATCGACACTGATGCTTGAGCGCGGCGTGCCGGGCGGACAGATGGCAAATACAGAAGAAGTTGAAAACTATCCTGGTTTTGACCATATTCTCGGACCTGAGCTTTCAACGAAAATGTTCGACCACGCGAAAAAATTTGGTGCAGAATATGCTTACGGTGATGTAAAAGAAGTCATCGATGGAAAAGAATATAAAACCATTAAGGCTGGCAACAAAGAATATAAAGCCCGTTCCATCATCATCTCTGCTGGTGCAGAATACAAGAAGCTGGGTGTTCCTGGCGAGCAGGAGCTTGGCGGCCGCGGTGTTTCTTACTGCGCGGTTTGTGACGGCGCATTCTTCAAAGGCAAAGAACTTGTTGTTGTCGGCGGCGGAGACTCTGCGGTCGAAGAGGGCGTTTACTTGACTCGCTTCGCTTCAAAAGTGACAATCGTTCACCGTCGCGATGAGCTTCGTGCTCAAAAAATCCTTCAGGATCGTGCATTTGCCAATGAAAAAATTGATTTCATCTGGAATCACACTGTCAAGCAAATCAACGACAAAGATGGCAAGGTCGGCAGCGTCACGCTAGTTTCCACACAAGATGGCGCGGAAAAAGAATTCGCAGCAGATGGTGTGTTCATCTACATCGGAATGGTTCCATTGACAAAGCCGTTCGAAGGCCTTGGCATCACGAACAGCAACAGCTATATCGAAACAAACGAACAAATGGAAACGAAAGTCCCAGGCATCTTCGCAGCTGGCGACATCCGTGAAAAAACACTTCGCCAAATTGTTACAGCTACTGGCGACGGCAGTATCGCGGCGCAAAACGCTCAGCATTATGTCGAAGAGTTGATTGAAGAAATAAAAGCAAATGCATAATACAACAGTCAAACTCGCTGGATCTGATTCAGCGGGTTTTCAGGGCTGTTCAAATCTGATGGTAAAAAACAGATTCAGCAAGTTTTTAAGACTTTCCAATCTAATGGTAAAAACAGCATGTCTCGGCATAAATTAACAAACCGTAATTATATATTAATTCTCCTGTAACAGTAGTGAAACAATCGTGGGGTATTATAGGAGTAGAAATTGACCCCCTTTTAAAAATATAATCCTTTGACGGCACAGGTTATCCTGTGCTCTTTTTTTTTTAATAGGAAATAATAAAATATTTTCAATGCGGATAACTATCCAGGTTTTCTTAATCCAGCTCCAGCGCTTAGCCCCTCGAGTCGCTTGTCTAGTGTCGCCTCCTAGAAACTCCGAAACTTCAACTCCGCCGTCAGAAGCAAAAAGCGCTTCTGACGGCGGAGTCTCCAGTTTCTGCGTTTCTTGGCAGTCGGCTATACTTTTCGATTTCGGTCCGCCCAATGAAGTCAAAGAACGACTTCACTGGTCGGCCCTCCAGCGCTTGTCGGGGCTGACCAAGGCGCTTGCGCTTTTCTTATTCATAAAAATGAAACAGGCCATTGAAACGGGTTATAACACCATACTTCAGCTGAAATTTAAATCTGCAGATTCCACTAACTTCTTAACAAAAATATCATCTTTGTATTCATTGTGGCGAAAAACTAAAAATAGTATAATGGAAAGAATAAAAGTTGAGCTAATATGCAGGTCTGCTTTTTTGCGAATGCGCATTTTTCAAATCGAAAACAGCAGCCATTTCTGTGGGAAAAAGCAAAGCATACGAAGATTTTTAAAAGCCTAGTTGGCCTACATATAAAGAGGTGGATTTGATGCAGCGAGTAACAAATTGTGTTTTAGTGAAAGATGATAAAATTTTGCTGCTGCAAAAGCCACGCCGAAAATGGTGGGTGGCTCCTGGCGGAAAAATGGAACCAGGAGAAACCGTGAAGGATTCATGTGTCAGGGAATTTCGCGAAGAAACAGGAATTTACCTGAGAAATCCTCAAATCAAAGGGATTTTCACATTTGTCATCAAGGAAGACGATCAAGTCGTGTCCGAGTGGATGATGTTCACGTTTTACGCGACAGAGGCAGATGGCATCAATCTCGATGAATCAGAAGAAGGCACAATTTCCTGGCATGAGCTTGACGACATCAAAGACCTGCCAATGGCAGCGGGAGATTACCACATTCTGGAATATATGGTCCATGGGCAGGGAATTATCTATGGGACCTTTACTTATACACCGGATTTTGAGCTGATCCATTACAGGCTCGATCCAAATTGATCAATAACTTAAATTGCAGGGGGAAAGAGAAATGAGTACCGGTTCAAGCACTGATACCCAGCTCGTGATTATAACAGGTATGTCTGGCGCAGGTAAAACTGTCGCAATCCAGAGCTTCGAAGATCTTGGATTTTTCTGCGTCGACAACCTGCCGCCGACATTGCTGCCGAAATTCCTTGAGTTAATGAAGGAATCTGGCACGAAAATGAACAAAGTGGCACTCGTTATGGATTTGCGCGGACGCGAATTTTTTGACTCTTTATTTAAAGCGCTGGATGATCTGGCGGAAACTTCTTGGGTGACACCGGAGGTACTGTTCCTCGACGCGGATGATTCCACTCTAGTGCGCCGCTATAAAGAAACGAGGCGCTCGCACCCGCTAGCTCCGTCCGGACTGCCGCTTCAAGGCATCCAGCTTGAACGTGAGCTTTTGGAAGAGCTGAAGGGCAGGGCGCAGCTTCTATATAAAACAACGGGCATGAAGCCAAAGGATCTACGCGAAAAAATCCTTGAGGAGTTTTCGGTGAACAAGAAGACGATTTTTACCGTCAATGTCATGTCCTTCGGTTTCAAGCATGGACTTCCAATCGACGCAGACCTTGTTTTCGACGTCCGCTTCTTGCCGAATCCGCATTATATCGAACATATGCGTCCGAAAACTGGTCTTGATGAAGATGTGTCGACATATGTTTTAAAATGGAATGAGACAAGTAAGTTCCTCGAAAAGGTGACAGATTTGCTGAGTTTCATGCTTCCTCATTATAAGCGGGAAGGAAAGGCGCAGCTCATCATCGCCATCGGCTGCACAGGCGGCCAGCACCGATCTGTTGCCCTTGCAGAACATATCGCCAAGTTTTTTGAAAAAGACTATCATACCCGGGTGACCCACCGTGATATCGAGAAAAGGCAGGGACATATAAAATGATGGTGGATGGATTGCCAAGAATCGTTATCATCGGGGGGGGAACGGGCCTCCCAGTCCTGCTGCGGGGGTTGAAAAAGCAGCCTGTCGACATCACTGCGATAGTCACTGTTGCCGATGACGGCGGCAGCTCGGGCCGGCTCCGGGAGGATATGCATATTCCTCCACCGGGTGATATCCGGAATGTCCTTGCTGCACTATCAGATGTGGAGCCGCTGATTGAAGAGATGTTCCAGCACCGGTTCAACACAGCCAATGAATTGTCTGGCCATTCGCTCGGCAATCTGATCCTGGCTGCGATGACATCGATCACCGGCAATTTTGTCCACGCGATCCAGGAGATGAGCAAGGTCCTGAATGTACGCGGAAAAGTACTGCCGGCGGCGAACAGAAGCGTCATGCTGAATGCTGTGATGGAGGATGACAGCATTGTCAGGGGAGAGTCCAAAATTCCTTACTCAGGAAAAAGGATCAAAAGGGTCTTTTTGAACCCAGAAGGCGTAAAGCCATTGCCTGAAACTCTCCAGGCGATCAGGGAGGCTGACTTGATCGTGATTGGGCCTGGCAGTTTGTATACAAGCATCTTGCCGAATTTGCTCGTAAAAAAACTTGGCAATGAAGTATGCAAAGCAAAGGCAAGGAAAGTGTATATTTGCAATCTGATGACCCAGGCAGGGGAGACTCATGATTTTACAGCCAGTGATCATATAAAAGCGATTTATGATCACATGGACTGTGCCTTTATCGATACGATCCTTGTGAATAGTGAAACAATCCCTCCGGATGTTGAGCTCCGCTATAAGGAAGAACTTGCCCAGCCTGTTCATTTCGACCTTGACAAGCTGATGTCATTAGGAGTTGAAGTTGTCCAGGATGAAATCGCTGAGCTCGATGGCAATGTCATCAGGCATGACACAAAAAAAGTTTCGGAAATTTTATATTCTATGATAATAGATGAAACCAAAAAGAGATATAACGCGTAAATATAGGATGCAAGCGTTTGTCTCTTTTGGAAATGATGATTTGAATGTATCAGTCGTGATAAAAAAAATATAAAGACAGCTGCTGCGCTTGCTGATTCACCAAAAGTGACAGAGCTATATAAACAGGGGGGTGAGAAGGTGTCGTTCGCCTCGGAAACTAAAAAGGAACTCACGAATATTGACGTGAAGGGCTGCTGCGCTGACGCGGAACTGTCCGCTTTAATCCGGATGAATGGATCCCTTTCCTTCTCAAATCGAAAACTCATCGTAGACATACAGACTGAAAATGCCGCGATTGCCAGGCGGATCTATACCTTGATCAAAAAAAGTTATCAGGTACAGGTGGAGCTGCTGGTGCGTAAAAAGATGCGGCTGAAAAAGAATAATGTTTATATTGTCCGCCTTAAGGAATCAGCCAGGGATATTTTGGAGGATTTAAAGATTATTGGAGAAGGCTTTGAAATTATCCATGAAATTTCACCCAAACTGGTGAAAAAGAAATGTTGTAAGCGTTCTTATTTAAGAGGTGCCTTTCTTGCAGGAGGCTCTGTGAACAATCCGGAAACGTCCTCCTATCATTTGGAGATTTCCTCCATGTACCAGGAGCATAATGACTCATTATGTGAGCTGATGAATACCTTCGGGCTGAACAGCAAAACGCTTGAGCGGAAAAAAGGCTTCATCATCTATTTGAAGGAAGCTGAAAAAATCACTGAGTTTCTGACTATCGTTGGTGCGTATAATGCGCTGCTGCGATTCGAGGATATCCGGATTGTCCGCGACATGAGGAACTCGGTTAACCGCCTTGTGAATTGTGAAACAGCTAACTTGAATAAAACGATTGGCGCTGCACTGAGACAGGTAGAAAATATCCGCTACATTAGGGATACGGTCGGCCTGCAAATTTTACCGGATAAACTGAGGGAAATCGCTCAGCTCCGTGTCGACTACCAGGATGTCACCCTTAAAGAGCTGGGCGAGATGGTAAGCGGGGGTACGATCAGCAAATCAGGAATCAATCACCGGCTGCGAAAGATCGATGAAATAGCAGATAAACTGCGTGCCGGACAAATTATAAATAAATAGGGTTAGAGGAGGAAAACACAATGATGGAAAAACAGGTGGAAGTAAAATTAAAAACTGGTTTACAGGCACGTCCTGCGGCATTATTCGTGCAGGAAGCAAACAGGTTCTCATCAGATATTTTTCTTGAGAAAGATGGAAAAAAGGTAAATGCCAAAAGCATCATGGGATTGATGAGCCTTGCCGTAAGTGCTGGCACATCCGTGAACTTGATCGCTGAAGGCAATGATGAAGAAGAAGCAGTGGAAAAGCTTGCTGAATATATCCAGAAGGAAAATTGATCTTAATAAACCAATAAAAACTCGCTCCTGGTAAACAGAAGCGAGTTTTTCGTTCATGGATAAGAAAGCATAAATTTATCCACTAAGATTAGTGTCTAGCTCCAGCGCCTAGCCTCTCGAGACGTTTTCGGTCCTGCCAATGAAGTCAAAGAACGACTTCATTGGCAGGACCTCCAACGCTTGTCGGGGCTGACCAAGGCGCTTGCGCTTTTCTTAATCTTATTTATCCTTCTTTTCTTCAATCACGTTGCGAGTGATGATCTGGTCTACAATACCATATTCCTTTGCGCGATCGGCTGTCATAAAGTTATCGCGCTCAGTATCCCTCGCGATGACTTCAAGCGGCTGGCCAGTGCGGTCAGCAAGAATGTTATTCAGTTTGTCACGAAGGAAGAGAATGCGCTTCGCAGCAATTTCAATTTCTGTCGCCTGTCCCTGAGCACCACCCAGTGGCTGGTGAATCATGACTTCTGCGTTCGGAAGTGCGTAACGCTTGCCTTTGGCACCAGAAGCGAGCAGGAATGCACCCATTGAAGCAGCCATACCGATACAGATCGTTTGTACGTTTGGCTTGATGAACTGCATAGTATCGTAGATTGCCATGCCGGCAGTGATGCTGCCTCCTGGGCTATTGATGTAGATGGAGATGTCCTTTTCCGGATTTTCAGCTTCCAGGAAAAGCAGCTGGGCTACGATTGAGTTGGAAACATTGTCATCGATTGCGCTTCCCAGCATAATGATGCGATCCTTTAAAAGGCGGGAATAAATGTCATATGCCCTTTCGCCCCGATTCGTTTGTTCAATAACTGTAGGAATCAAGTTCATGTTTGTTTTCCTCCTTTAACATAAAAATCTCTTTTTACTGCCTTTGAAAAAGCAATCATTGCCTTTAAAAGGGCAATTTACTTAGCTCTAATAAAGCAAATTGCAGGCTGGCAAAAATTGGTTCGCTTGCCAGAACACCTATGTATTTTTATGATACACGCATGGTCAATAAAGGTCAAACGAATCGCTTGTATAGCCTGCAGAAACTGTTCGACAATAATCTATATTCCAATTTACTGTACCGTATCCATCTTACCCAAGAATGTCCTTTTTAAACAAGAGCAACGGCTGGCATTCCAAAAAAACCTCCTTGCAAAGGAATCGAACTTACCCTATAATAGGTAAGCGTAACGCCAACTTGAAACATGCCCTCGTGGTGCAACGGATAGCACGTAAGATTCCGGTTCTTGAAATGGGGGTTCGATTCCCTCCGAGGGCGTCATTAAAATCCCGCTGAGCTTTTATATAACTCGGCGGGTTTTTTTTATTTAGTGCAAAAATCACCTGCTAATTTTCCTATTACTTTCAAATTAGTGAATACGACTAGGAGCATTCACCTAAACAAGCATACCCATCCTTTCATAGAGTAATAGAGAGGTGCATATAAACCTCAAAAAAATATGAAAGGAAGATGTTAATGCCACATTTTAATTTATTGCAGCAATTTCCGGAAGGCTGCTTTGAGCCGGTAACCATCGATGGCTTCGTTGTGACATTGGTTGATGTTGAACGTTTCGAGAGCGGCTATCGCTGGATTTACCGAATTGACAACATCGATGCTCCCAACGCATTGAGCGATTGGGTACTGGCAATCGAAGAGCCATGCCGCGATTTCATTGGCGATGCCTTTATCACTCCTGTTTTCCCGAGCGAAGAAGAGCCGCCAGAACTAGTCCTGTATGAGGCTGTTGAAAACCCAGGTACTGCTCCTGATCCGTGTCCAGATGATTCACCATGCAGTCCAGGAGAACAGGTAGTGGGCTTTAAATTTGATGATTTGGGCGAATTAGAAGCTGGAACATCCCAATTATTCGCTTTCGTTTTCAACCAGCCTCCGATTGCCACAGAAGCTTGTGCTGCGTTAAAGTTTGGTCCAAACGAAGCTTGCGGTCTTATTTGCGTCCCTGACTGCATTATATGTGATAACGCTTGTGATTGCACAGACGCAGTAAATACTTTTAACTGCACGTTCACTTTCCCATCTGAATGCTTTACGTTGCCGGAGGATGTGACAACGGATGATGTGTTGAGCGGTTTCTGTATCGGTGAAGAAGTAATTAGTGCACCCGTTGCTTGCGAAGGTGTCGCTGAGGTATTTGTCTGCGGTCAGACGCTGATCTGCTGCTGCGATGTACTGCAATGGACGCGTACTGTACCTTTTCAGGTCCAACTGAATCTGCCTAAGGAAGGCGAATGCGGCGGACCGGTTTATGAGTGCTGCTATCAAGAGGTTACTGTAACGCAGAACTGCTTTACATGCCTTGATGAAACAGCGATATTTGAACCTCTGACTTGCGAGAACACTAGCATCGAAGTTAACTCCAACACAGAAAATGAGGACGGTACAGTCACAGTGAATTATACGATTGTATTGCCTGATTGTGTAACTGAAGTAGAGGAAACTCCTGCAGCACAAACACCATCACAACCAGCAGCTACTACAAACAAACCAGTCGTAAATAATACAAACAGAAA